>CALBHI010000072.1 GCA_937894535.1 uncultured Verrucomicrobiota bacterium | reverse complement strand
CGGGACCGAGCAGTTGCGCGACATGACGGAGAAGACGCGCACCCGGATCGGCGGTCTGGTCACCCAGTTCGCCAAGAAGTTCACCAAGACCAAGCAGGAACCGATGGGGGTCTTCGTGCTCGAGCAGCTCGACGGGGTGGTCGAGGTCGTGGTATTTCCGGGACCGTTTGCCGACTTCGGCGTGTACCTGCGCGAGGAGGCGCCGGTCCTGGTGTGCGGCGAGGCGATCAACGAGGAGGGCGGACTCAAGATGTACGCCTCCGAAATCTACCCGCTGCCCGAGGCGCACCGGCATTTCTGCCGGAAGTTCAACATCCATATCAGCGCGGCGCGGGCCGACGAGCAGGTGCTGCGCGAGATCAAGGGCGTGTTGCGTTCGTATCCGGGGGAGACGCCGGTGGGGTTGTGCGTCGAGCAGCCGGGCGGCGAGAAGATCTTCATCGAGGCAGATCACAGCTTCAAGGTCACGGCCAAGGAACAGGTGGTCCGGGCGGTGGAGAAGATTCTCGGCGAGAACTCGGTCTTTCTCGCCATCAATCCCGCGCCGTGCCTGCGGCCCCCGCGCACGTTCGGCGGCCCGCGCCGTGCCGCTCAATCGTGATTGGCAAATCCGGCGGTCCCCGCCTATAGTGAACATGTGACGTCCGAATCCAAAGCCACGGGCGCGCCGGGGCGAAGTCTGGCGTGGCCGATCCGCGAGCATCCCGTACGCGACGGCGTATTTACCGCCCTGTTTGTTTTCGTGTCGTCGTGTATCCCGCTCGCCTACCTCGGTCTTTCCGCGGGCAATGCGCTGCAGGCCGAGATCGAAGTGTCCATGCGCGAGTCGGCGGAGTCTGCCGCCTTGCTGGTGGATGGCGATCTCCACCAAACCCTGAGTTCCGTGGATCAGGAAAACGATGCGGCCTTTCAGAGCGAGGCGGCGAAGTTGCGCCGGTTCCTGGTCAAGAACCCGCGCCTGATCGGGGTCTACAGTTTTGTCGAGTCCGGAGGGAAGAGTTTCCGGTTTGTCTTCGATGTGCAATCACCGGAGCGGACCACCAGCGGCACGGGACGCACCGGCCGAAAGATCATGGAAGAGGTCCAGAACCCTGATGCGGCGCTGGTGCGGGCGTTGCGGGGCGGCGTCAGTGCGGTGGGGGCGGAAATCGAAACCCGCGATGGTCGTCTGGTTCGGGTGGCGTATGCTCCGTTCCGGGATCGCGACGGCCGGGTGGCCGGGGTCGTGGGGGTGGCGATGCGCATGGAGGATTTTCTGGCGCGCATGGCGTCGCTGCGCCGTGCCGGTTGGGTGGGCTACGGGTTGGCTGCGTTGCTGGCCATGGCGCTGGGCGGGGGTGTCTGGGCGCTGAGCCGCCGCAACCAGGTGGCGCGGCGCGAGGTGTGGCAGGCGTTGGAGGCGCGCAACCTCGCCGAGTCGCGGTACCAGCAGCTTTTCGACCAGGTTCCGATCGGCGTGGTGAATTTCGATCCGGACATGCGGATCACCCACTACAACCGCCAGTTCACCGAATTGGTGCATGCCCCGGGCAGTGCGATGCTCGGTTTCGATATGAACCGGCTGGCCGACACGCGGTTTGCACCGGCGTTGCGCCGCGCCCTGGCTGGCGAGAATGCCACCTACCTGGGGGCGTATCACGACGATGAGACGATGCGCGATGCCTGGATCGAAGTGCTGGCCGGTCCGCTGCGCAATGCGGCCGGCGCGGTGATCGGCGGGGTGGCGAGTTTTGAGGACATCACCGTACGGCACCGTGCGGAAGTGATGTCCCAGACGGAAAAGGAACTGCTGGCGATGATCAGCCGCAGCGAGCCGCTGACCTCGGTGCTGCACCGGCTGGTGCTCGACATGGAGAAGCTGATGCCGGGTTCCCTGTGTTCGATCCTGTTCCTCGACGAGGAGGGAAAACACCTGGTCCGCGGTATCGCCCCCAACCTGCCCGAGGAATACACCGCGCTGATCAACGGGATCGCGGTCGGGCCGGGAGTCGGATCCTGCGGAACGGCCGTGGCGGAAAACCGGATGGTCATCGTTTCGGATATCCATACGGATCCGCTCTGGGCCAATTTCCGGGATGTGGCCGACCGCTTTAACCTGCGTTCTTGCTGGTCGAAGCCGATCCATACCAGCCACGGCGGTATCCTGGGCACCTTCGCGATCTACCATGACCATGTGTTCCTTCCCGCCGTGGAAGAGGTTGCGTTGCTTGAGCGCGCGGGCTACATCGCCGGCATCGCCATCGAGCGGTCGCGACACAGCGAGGAGCTGGCACGCGAACGCAATTTGCTCCGCACCCTGATCGAAAACCTCTCCGATGTGATCTTTATCAAGGACAAGCGCCACCAGTACCTGGCCGCCAATGCGGCGGCGGCGCGCTACCTCGGTGTGGGCGGGGAGGGAGCCCTGCTCGGGCGCACCGACTTCGACCTGTTCCCGGCCGCCACCGCGGCGGTCAGCCACCATATCGAGCAGCGGGTGCTGGCGGGGTCGACGGACATCAACCAGGAGTCCACGATCATCAACGAGGCCGGCGAAACGACCATCCTTTCCTTCAGCCGCATGCCGCTGAAGAACGAGTTCGGCGAGACGATCGGGCTGGTGGTCATTGGTCGCAACGTGACCGACCAGCACCACATCGAGGCCGAACGCATCAAGGCGCAGAAGCTCGAGTCGCTGGGTTTGCTGGCCGGCGGCATCGCCCACGATTTCAACAACATCCTGACGTCCATCCTCGGCAACATCACGATGATCCGCCAGTCGCGCGACGGGGTCCTGCCGGAAAACGTGGAGTTGATCACCGAGGCGGAGCAGGCGGTGATCCGCGCCCGCGAGTTGACCCAGCAACTGCTGACCTTCGCCAAGGGAGGTTTGCCGGTGAAGCGGCCGGCCGACGTGGGCCGCGTGGTTTCCGATGCCGCCCGTTTTGCCGTGCGCGGATCGGCCTCCCGCGTGGCGTTGGACATCCCGCCCGACCTGTGGATCGCCGACATCGACAGCGGTCAGATCAGCCAGGTCGTGCAGAACCTGGTCCTCAATGCCGACCAGGCCATGCCCAACGGCGGGGTGATCGAGATCTCCGCGCAGAACCTGGAACTCAAGCAGGGCAACCGCTTTTCGTTGCCGACCGGCACTTATGTGTCGGTTTCGGTGAAGGACCACGGCATGGGTATTCCGGAGCGGAACATCGGCAAGATCTTCGATCCGTACTTCAGCACGAAATCGACCGGAAACGGACTCGGTCTGACCACCAGCTTTTCGATCATCAAGAAGCACGGCGGCAACCTTGTCGTGCAGTCGGTGGTGGACAAGGGATCCGAGTTTACTTTCCTGTTGCCCGGTCTGCCCGGACAGAAACTCGTGGAGACGGAAGTGGATGGTCCTCGCTCCAGCACGCGTGATGCGCGGATCCTGGTGATGGATGACGAGGAGGCGATCCTCAAGATCACCGCGCGCATCCTCGAGCGCGCCGGTTTCCAGGTGCGGGTGGCCCGCCACGGGATGGAAGCCCTGAACCTGTACCAGCAGGCCTTTGAGCACGGTACGCCGTTCGACCTGGTCATCCTTGATCTGACCATCCCGGGTGGAATGGGCGGCAAGGAAACGTTCGAGAACCTCCTGCAACTCGACCCGAAGGTCAAAGCCATCGTGTCGAGCGGCTACTCGATGGATGAGATCATGGCCCGTCACGAGATGTTCGGGTTCATCGGCGTGGTGACCAAGCCGTACCACCGCGATGATCTGATCGCCGCGATCAACCAGGCTTTGGGCGAAGCGTCGCCGGTGTAGCGGAGTCCTCATGGAACATTTCCCCCGGCGGCCATCCGGATCGGTTGTCTGTGTATCCCTCGCATCCGCGCTGCAGGTCACCTTTATCTTTTCCGCGGTGCGGATGGGCGAGGTGAACCGGGCCTCGCGCCGGGTGGTATCGCAGGGCGGCAAGGCGAACAATGCGGCGCGGGTCCTGCGTGGGCTTGGTGTTGACGCGGTGCTGGTGGGTTTCAGTGGCGGTTCGACCGGGGCCGAGGCCGATGCCTTCCTGCGCGGGTGTGGCGTGGTGGTCGATGTGGTGCCGGTTGCGCCGCCGACACGGATGTGTGTGACGGCGGTGGATGCCGGGCTGGGCCGCCATACCGAACTGGTGGAGGAGGCGGTCTGGCCGGGCGACGCGCCCTTCGCGGCGCTGCTGGAGCGTGTGGCGGCGCGGCTGGACGGGGCCTCGGCGTTGATCCTGGCCGGGGCTTTGCCGCCCGGCGCGCCACCCGATGCGTATGTGCGGATCCTGCGCATGGCCGCCGCGGCCGGGATCCCGGCCTTTGTCGATACGAGCGGGAAAGCCTTTCGCGGAGTCTGTGCCGAGCGGCCTTTGTT
>CALBHI010000071.1 GCA_937894535.1 uncultured Verrucomicrobiota bacterium | reverse complement strand
ATCGCGGCCGTAGTGGCCCCACTGCACGCCATCCATGTCAACAAACGGGATCACCCAGATGACATAACCACCGCGGCGGGCCTGGCTCCAATAGCGCATCAACCCGTCGAGCACCCACGAGGCGGGCGTTTCCCCGGCGTGCTGCCGCGCGAGGATCACGATGCCCGGCTGCGTGGATCCGGCGGTGCCAAGGGTATTGGCGGCACGCAGGATCGGGTGACCACTCTGGCTGACGCCGATCGGGGTGACCTGCCAGTAGTCGCGGGTTCGGTCCTCGAGGTTTTTCCATTCCGCAAGGCCGTACGGAAAACAGAAGGCCACTTCGACAAACGGGGCGGGGTGGGGCAGGGTCCACGTCAAGTGGCGGCGTCCATCGGCGGTGCGGGTCTCGTCACCTTGCTTCAGGCGCGACCAGGTCGGGCCCGGTCCCATGCTTACCGGAACACACGCAGGAGCATCGGTCATACCGGTCAGCGTTTCCACATGTTCCCAGACCAACCGGATCTTCTGGTGCTGTGCCGGATCGTGTTGGGACTCCTCGATGCGCAGGTAGAACCAGAGCGCTTCCACCCCGCCACACGGATCCGCGGAAAAACGAACTTCCGGCATATCGCCATCCGTCGAGACCTTAACGGCGCAGGCATTGCCACCGGGAAATGAACGAATAACCTTCAAAGCCATAGACGCCAACCATATACGAAGAGCAAGGAGCGACAAGACATTTAACAGGTATCCAGGCTGCCCTGCTATCGGGAATGGTAGATTAAAGCAAAACTAGTCATTTCCTGATTTATCATGAAAAATAATAGGGGATAGTAGCACCATGAGGCAGACTCAACATGCTGATCCGTACCGGGCTTATATCCGGTCGCTTGAAAAGGACAACACGGCGTGGCGTGTCTTGAAAGGAGTGGCCTTGGCCCTCCTCATGCTGGTCGTGGCCATTGCCTGGCGTGAACGCCACGGTGGTTTCTTCTTCCGCGCGCCCTCGACATCCGGTTCCTCACCCTCCAGCATCGATTTGCTGCGAAAATAATCACCGGCTGACCATGCCGTAAATGCAGGTTGCTAACCTGCGGCTCCTTCCATTATATGTTTGATCTTGCGCACGTTGCGTGCAGCATTCCTGTGGATGCGGGCGGGCGTATCATCGGATTGATTATGGCAAGCGTACAGAACGGAACAGTGACGGAGAATACACGGGTACTTGAACTGAAGCGTTTGGTGACTCCGGCGCAGATCAAGGCGGAGATACCGGTGGAACCGGCGGTTTTTGACCGGGTGAACCAGGGTCGTGATGCCATTTCCCGTATCGTTCACGGCAAGGATTCCCGTTTCATGGCGATCGTGGGTCCTTGTTCGATCCATGATCCTGAAGGTGCGTTGGACTATGCGCGGCGTCTCGTTGCATTGCGGGAGCGGCTTTCGCCGTCCCTCTTCATCGTCATGCGTGTCTATTTCGAGAAACCGCGCACCACGGTGGGGTGGAAGGGCCTGATCAACGATCCGCACCTTGACGATTCCTGCGACCTGGAGACCGGCTTGCACAGGGCCCGCCGGCTGCTGGTGGAGATCAACCGCCTCGGGCTTCCGGCCGCCACCGAATTCCTCGATCCGATCATGCCGCAGTACATTGCCGACCTGGTCAGTTGGGCCGCCATCGGGGCGCGGACCACCGAGTCGCAAACCCACCGCGAAATGGCAAGCGGGTTGTCGATGCCGGTTGGATTCAAGAACGGCACCGACGGTCGTATCCAGACGGCGATCGATGCCTTGCAGGCGGCGAGCCGGTCGCACAGTTTTCTCGGCATCGATCCGCAGGGCTGCACCAGCGTGGTCAAGACCTCCGGCAATCCGGATTGCCATCTGGTGTTGCGTGGCGGACTGCAGGGACCGAATTACCAGGCTGCCCAGATTGGTGAAGCGATCGCCCAGTCCACCAAAGCCGGCGTCAATCCCTCGCTGGTGGTCGACTGCAGCCATGCCAATTCGCTGAAGAATCCATCGCGCCAGGTCGATGTCTGGAAGGACGTTGTCCAGCAGCGGGTCAGCGGTTGCCACAGCATCGTCGGGGCGATGATGGAGAGTTACCTCAAGGCGGGCAGCCAATCGCTGCGTGACCCGAAGAATCTCGAGTACGGCGTGTCGATTACCGATGCGTGTCTTTCATGGGAAGATACCGAGGCCCTCTTGCTGGGTTTTCCCGCGCTCGCATGAACGACGCCAACGCCATTGCTGCCGCCGCGATCCAGCGCAACGATCCTTGCCCGTGCGGTAGTGGGCAAAAATACAAGAAGTGTTGTATGGACAAGCAAAGCACCGACAAGGATTTCGCCGCCGTGTATTACCGACGCCACGGTATCCGGTTGAAGAATGCCGCCGACGTGGAAGGCATCCGCCGCTCCGGTCGTTTGGTGCTTGAATTGCTGGAGATCGCCGCCGGCTTGGTAAAACCCGGGGCGGTGACCGGTGACATCGACCGGATCCTTGCCGAACATACCCGTCAGCGCGGTGCCATCAGCGCGCCGATGGGCTACCGGGGTTACCCGAAGAATACCTGCATCTCGATCAACGAGGTCATCTGCCACGGGATTCCGGGCGAGCGGATCCTCAAGGAAGGCGATATCGTGAATGTGGATGTCACGACGATCCTCGACGGCTTTTACGCCGATGCGAGCAAAACCTTCGCGGTCGGACAGGTGGCTCCCGATGCCGCGCGCCTGGTCGAGGTTACCCGCGAGTGCCTGCGCCGCGGCATGAAAGCGGTGAAACCCGGGAATACCCTCGGCGACATTGGACATGCCATCCAGTCCTATGCTGAAAGCGAAAAGTGTTCCGTCGTCCGGGATTTCGTGGGCCACGGAATCGGTTTCGATTTCCACGAACCGCCGCAGATCATGCACACCGGACGTCGCGGACATGGATTGATTCTGGTGCCGGGCATGGTGTTCACCATCGAACCGATGATCAACCTTGGTCGGGCCGACTCGAGAATTATGCGCGATGGCTGGACGGCGGTTACCGCCGACGGTTCCCTGAGCGCACAATTCGAACAAACCCTGTTGGTCACGCCGGAAGGTTTTGAAAGCCTGACGCCGTACGAGGCCGATTTCTTCCTAGCATGAACCACCGCCACCACCACGAGGACTCCATGAAACATCGCATCATCCTGATCGCCGTACTGCTCACCACGGTCACCAGCACCATCCGTGCCGACGAAGCGTTGGCGGAGCGAAAGGACTTGGCGGTCACCGTGCTGAATGCGATGAACTTCTGCGACATGATCGAGCAGACCCTCGACCAGATGAAGGAAGCGCAGCAGAAGAACCTCGGCATGCGCGGCATGACCACGTCCAGCGCTGATCTCGAACGGACGTTCTCCATTATTCGTGAAAACATGCCCTGCGATGACATGAAGCAGGAAATGGCCGGCATTTATGCCGAAGTATTCACCGCCACGGAATTGAAGGGAATACGGGATTTCTTCACGTCCGAGGTCGGGCAGACGTTCAACAGTAAGCAACCGGAACTGATGCGGCGCAGCATGGAAGTGAGCATGAAGCGGGTCAATGCGGCCATGATGAAGGCGATGGAGGAAATGCGCCGCGAACGATCCGGCGCGGGTTCCGGCGGCAGCACGCCCTAAGCAGTGGACTCAGGCTTTAGCGACGCAATCGCGGCAGCGTCCGTAGAGGAAAATTTCGTGGGTCTCGACCTTGAACCCTTCCGGGGCCAAGGCGGTCAACGAACCCGGGCATCCTTCCATCTCAAACGCCTTGTGGCATGATCGACAGATGAAGTGGTGGTGGTGGGTCTTGCCAGCCACTTCATAGCGGTCGGGTTCTCCTGGAACCGGCACCGGCAGCAACAAGCCGCTCTCCACGAACGACTTGATGTTCCGGTACACGGTGGCGATACCGATGTCCGGAATCCGTTGCTTGGTCATTTCCAGCACTTCATTCGGCGTCAGCGGCCCGGCTGACTGGCGGAATGTTTCCAGAATACTTTCCCGTTGCCTTGTCTTTCGTTCGAGCATGAAAAACCCTTGACTTGTAACGATAATGATATATCAATAACGAATAGCGTCTTCTGATACCCAGTATCAAAAGAAAGACAGGGAAAGTCGATGGTGATTTTCCAGCGGAAGGAAGTCGTATGATGGCACCACAAGCAATTCCCGTAACCGTGTTGTCCGGTTTTCTCGGCGCGGGTAAAACCACGTTGTTGAATCACGTCCTGTCGAACCGGCAGGGACGCCGGGTGGCGGTCATTGTGAACGACATGAGTGAGGTGAATGTCGACGCCCGGTTGGTCCGGGACGGGGCCGCGGCGTTGAGCCGGGTGGATGAAAAAGTCGTGGAGATGACCAACGGTTGTATCTGTTGCACCCTCCGCGAGGATCTGTTGCGCGAAGTGGCCCGTCTGGCCGGGGAGGGGCGGTTCGACACGATCCTGATCGAATCGACCGGCATTGCCGAGCCGATGCCGGTCGCCGAGACGTTTTCCTTTGCCGATGAACAAGGACGCCGGTTGCATGATATCGCGCGTCTGGACACCTTGGTAACCGTGGTCGATGCCAGTTCGTTTCCGGTGGACCTGTTAACCCAGGAGACCCTGAACGACCGGCGGATCGGCATGGATGATCAGGATGACCGGCCGATCTCGATGCTGCTGATGGACCAGGTGGAATTCGCCAACGTGCTGGTGTTGAATAAAACCGATCTGGTCAGCGAGGAGGAGTTGGCCCAGGTTGAGCGGTTCCTGGCCCGGGTGAATCCGGATGCCCGGGTGGTCCGCAGTGAACGTGGCCAGGTGGACTTGTCGCTGGTGTTCGATACCGGTCTGTTCGATCTCGACAAGGCGATGGGCTCTCCGCTGTGGGAGCCGGAACCGCGGTTCGAGCGGCAACCGGAAACCGAGGAGTATGGCATCCGCTCGTTTGTGTACCGCGCCCGCCGTCCTTTCCATCCGCAGCGGTTCATGCAGTTCCTCCAGAACCGCGGGTTCCGGAATGTGCTGCGCTCGAAAGGTGTGATCTGGATGGCCAGTCGCGGTGAAATGGCCGGAGTCTGGCAGATGGCCGGGAACAACTGCCAACTGGACCCCGGCGGCCTCTGGTACGCGGTCCTGCCCAAATCCGAATGGCCGGAGGATCCGGAAGACCTCCAGCGGTTGATGGCGTCATGGCAGGACGGTGTCGGCGATCGCCGCCAGGAATTGGTGGTCATCGGCATCGGCATCGACGTGGACGCGATCACCGAGGGGCTGAACACCTGCCTGCTGACCGACGCGGAAATGCGTGCGGGCGATTCGGTCTGGGCGAAATACCATGATCCGTTTCCGGCCTGGCCGATGATGGAATCCATTCGAGGAGCCTGAACATGCGTGAACAAGTCAAAATGAACTCCACCGCGGGTACCGGCCACTTCTACGTGACCACCCGCAACAAGAAACTCGGAACCGGCAAACTCGAGTTCCGCAAATACGATCCGGTGGTACGCAAGCACGTACTGTACAAGGAAGGCAAGCTGAACTGACCGGCGGGGTGCGCGCTTGCCCGTTGCCTCGTCCGTGCTACACTGGCTGCGGAGACTATCGCCATGCCCGTGTATGTGTACGAAACCACCGATGATGGACCGCGCGCCGTGTTCGAGCGGTACCAGAGTATCCGCGAGGACGCCTTTACCCGCGATCCGGAAACCGGGCGCCCGGTACGCCGGGTCATCTCCGGTGGAATCGAGATGCCCCGCGGCAAGGCCGACCCGGTCCGTGCTCCGGTGGTTCGCCACTCCGACTCCTGCGCCTGTTGCAATCCGCGACCCCGCGCCTGAACCCCGCCGCAACCTGACGGCATAAAAAAAGCGCGGAGGAAACCCTCCGCGCCTGCACCGTCGTCGTTGACGGAAATCGCTTACTTCTTGTAGCGCTTGTTGAACTTGTCGATGCGGCCCGCGGTATCGAGCATCATCTTCTGGCCGGTGTAGGCCGGATGGGAGGCACCCGAGGTCGAGCAGTGGACAATGTGGTACTCAATCCCGTTGATCGTTTCCTTCTCCTTCGAGGAGAGGGTCGAGCGGGTCAACAGGCGGCTGCCGGTCGGGGCGTCTATGAAGCACACAGGATTCAGTTTGGGATGGATATCGGCTTTCATCGTGATCTCCGGCGCACGTGATTGGGCGTACGCTCTTGGTTAAGGGCGCGTAACCTACCATGATCCGATTCCATGTAAAGTAAAAATGTTTATCGCATGGTGTTGTAACCGTGTGGCACGGACGGGCGAATACTGACGAAAAGGAGACTGTTCCATGCATCCATCCATCCGCATTGTTTCGTGGTTCCTGCGCCTGGCCGTGGCGGGCATCCTGCTGCAGACCCTGTTCTTCAAGTTTACCGGCGCACCCGAGTCGGTGTACATCTTCGAAACCCTTGGCCTGGAACCGCATGGGCGCATCGGCTCGGGGGTGGCGGAACTGGTCGCGGCGGTGCTGCTGCTCGGGCCGGGCCGGGTGGTCTGGGGTGCCGGGTTGGCTTTGGGGGTGATCACCGGGGCGATCGGATCGCACCTGACCAAACTCGGCATCGAGGTGCAGGGGGATGGTGGCCTGTTGTTCGGGATGGCGGTGTTCGTGTGGGTGGCCTCGGCGGCACTTCTCGTATTGCACCGGGCTGAACTTCCGTTTATACCACGACGCAACCCATGAAGGTGTACCTCGAACTGCTCCGGCATATCCTCGACCACGGCGTGACCAAGTCCGACCGCACCGGGGTGGGGACACGGAGCGTGTTCGGGTACCATATGCGGTTCGACCTCGCGGACGGATTCCCGGCCGTGACGACGAAGAAGCTCCACTTCCGGTCGATCATCCACGAGTTGCTGTGGTTCCTGAAAGGCGAGACCAATGTCCGCTACTTGAAGGAAAACGGGGTGACGATCTGGGATGAATGGGCGGATGCCGAGGGCAACCTAGGTCCGGTCTACGGGGCTCAGTGGCGCTCCTGGCCGGCGGCCGACGGCCGGACCATTGACCAGATCAGCCAGGTGGTGGACCAGATCCGCCGCCAGCCCGATTCGCGCCGCCTCATCGTCAACGCGTGGAATGTCGGTGAGATCGACCGGATGGCGTTGGCCCCGTGCCATTGCCTGTTCCAGTTCTACGTTGCGGAAGGCCGCTTGTCCTGCCAGTTGTACCAGCGCAGCGCCGATGTCTTTCTTGGTGTTCCCTTCAACATCGCCTCCTATGCCTTGCTGACCATGATGGTGGCACAGGTGACCGGATTAAAGCCCGGTGCGTTCATCCATACCTTGGGCGATGCCCATCTCTACCTGAACCACGTCGAGCATGCGGAGCTGCAAGTGACCCGCGCGCCGTATCCGTTGCCGACGATGCGGCTGAATCCTCAGGTGACCGATCTATTCGCGTTCCGCTACGAGGACTTCACCCTCGAGCACTACCAATCCCACCCGGCGATCAAAGCGCCGATCGCGGTCTAGCCATGCTTGTTTCACTGATCGTTGCGCTTGATCGAAACGGCTTGATCGGTCGCGGCGGTGGTTTGCCGTGGAAACTTCCGGCCGATATGGCGCACTTCAAGCACACCACCATGGGCAAGCCGGTGGTGATGGGGCGACGCACCTGCGACTCGCTGCCCAAGGCATTGTCCGGGCGCCGCAACCTGGTTATCTCCCGCAATCCGGCGTTTTCCCGGGAAGGATTTGAAACCGTTGCCGATACCACCGCCTTGATGGAGCTGGCCGCCGATGCCGATGAACTGGTGGTGATCGGCGGGGCGGAGGTGTACCGGTTGTTGCTACCGGTAACCCGGCGCGCCTATGTCACGGTGGTCGAGGGCACGTTTACCGGTGATACCTGGTTCCCGGAGTGGCCCTTGTCGGGATGGCGGGAGGTGTCGGCCGAGGTTCGGCCGCCGGATGCCGCCAATGCCCATCCGATGCGTTTCTCGGTATGGGAAAGACTGGATAAAAATTCCGGCGCGGGGTAAGTATACAGGTTTGGGGAAACAACCGAATTACGCACGGCGACGTGCAAGGAGACACACATGAAACGTTGGACGATGATGGTGGCCCTGGTGGCTGCGATGGTGGTGGCCGGTCAGGCCTATGCGGGCAGCTCCTGCTGTCCGATGAGCGCAAAGAAGAAGTCGGCGGAGTCGAGCTGCCAGAAGTACCTGTCGGGCATCGACTTGTCCGACGAGCAAAAGGAAAAGATCACCGCGATCGAAGATGCCTGCAAGGCCAAGGGCAGCACGCCGGAAGCCTGCGAGGACTCGATGGCCAAGATCCGTGAAGTCCTGAACGACGACCAGCGTGCCGCGTTTGATGCCGCTGCCGGTGCGTCGAGCAAGAAGGAAGGCTGCGGTTCCTGATCCGTTTTCCGTGTGACCGCCGCGAAGCGTCCTCCTCCGGGAGGGCGCTTTTTTTGTCGTCACCGAAGGCGCGGGTCACCGCGGTGTACGTGCGGTAATCCCGGTACGGACATTCAGCGGGGTCGGGTCATCCACGAACTTGAACACCGTCTCGCCGGGTTTGGCCAGACCCAGTTCCTCGCGGGCGATTTTCTCGACGAAACGCGGATCGTTCAGCAGGCGTTGTTGTTTGGTGCGGAGGTACCGCAGGGCTTCCTCCTCCATGCGGATTTCCTCTTCGACCTGGCGCTGTTTCTCGCTCATGTCATTCACTTGCTTGAACTGGGGGTAGAACCAGATTCCGAGCCAGAAAAGAGCGACGCCGATGACCAGTGCGAAGGAAAGCCGATAGATGAGAGCCCATACTGACATGGTGTAACCATAAACAAAACGGCGGGGAATGGCAAAACCAAACCCCGCCGTCGATGATGGTCGTGTGTCCGGATTAGGCGCCGTACACGGCCGAGGCACCCAGGCGCTCCTCGATGCGGAGCAACTGGTTGTACTTGGCGATACGGTCGGAGCGGCTCAGCGACCCGGTCTTGATCTGGCCGGCATTGGTGCCGACCGCGATGTCCGCGATGGTCGCGTCTTCGGTTTCACCCGAGCGGTGGCTGATGACCGCGGTGTACTTGGCGCGCTTGGCCATTTCCACGGCTTCCAGCGTCTCGGTCAGGGTGCCGATCTGGTTGACCTTGACGAGGATCGAGTTGGCGGTGCCGGTGTCGATGCCCTTCTTCAGGAACTTGGTGTTGGTGACGAACAGATCGTCGCCCACCAGCTGGACCTTGTCTCCCAGCGCGTCGGTGAGCAGCTTCCAGCCCGCCCAGTCGCCTTCCGCGCAGCCGTCTTCGATGCTGATGATGGGGTACTTCTTGACCCACTTGGCCCAGTACTCCACCAGTTGTTCGGCCGTGCGCTCGGACTTGTCGG
>CALBHI010000070.1 GCA_937894535.1 uncultured Verrucomicrobiota bacterium | reverse complement strand
TCACCGGGCGCTCGAACTTGCTCCTGGCCGTGTGGATTGGCGGCGGGGCCTCGTGTGGTTGCTCGCCACGCATCCGGACGACACGGTGCGTGATCCGGCACGCGCACAACCGATGGCCGAACCACTCGCCCAGGCCGGCGGCGAAAGCTGGATGAACCTCGATGTCCGGGCGGCGGTCAGCGCGGCCAATGGCAACATGGTCGAGGCGCTCGACCTCAGCCGCCGCATCGACACCAACGAGGTTCCCGCCGAATTCCGCGACCGCGTCGCGCAGCGAACTGACGGTTACCGCGCCGGGAAGCCCTACCTCGGCACGCGGGCGGAATACATTCCCGAGTGATCACGAGACGACCAGCCCCGAATGTTTCCGGGCGGAAGCAAAGCCGCATGCGCACTCGGGGTAACCCGTGTTGCGCAACGTGACTACCACCACAAAGGGATGCCTCAAACCCCTCGAACCGCTTTACTTTGTGTCGGTTCGGTTCCGCGGCCTGCATCGCAAACCCATCAGTCCTTCAAAGTAAAGCTGAGTGTGGCAAAATTAGTAAACCCCTTTAACGGAAGCCGGAAGCGTAGATCGACGGAGATGGGCTTATGCGTACAAGAACAAAGGAATCGGGCGGTTTTTGCTAAATCGTTTGACGAGATTTGCGTTAAATTCCTGTTCTAATCCTATTGATTTTCGGGGAGCCCGAGGGTAATGATAACCCGGTTAATCGTTCGCGGGGATGTTCGCACGTGTGCGTTTCTTCGTTCTGTCGCCGGGTTAGTGACGCTACCCGCACGATGGACTAGTGGAATCGACTACAACATGATGAGGTTGATTATGGGTATGTGTAACCGTGGTGTGTTGCCGGTTGTGGCTGCGTTGGGGATGTGGATGTTTTCGGTTTCTTCGTCGTTCGCTCAGTACAACGGATCGTTGTTTGGTCCGGTGAACGTCGATAACGGTGTGGTCAATGGGAACCTCAATTTTGCATCCACGGTGACCCCGACCACCAATGGCAACATTCGTTATCAGTGGCGTGGTGTTGGAACGGGAACCAGCACGGCCTGGGTAGGTTTTGAGTGGGACAGTCGCACCCGGGTGTTTTCATTTTACGGAAATCCTACATTTTCGCCCAACAATGACGTCATCATCCGAGGCGATATGGATATCGGCGGCAGTGCCTATGGGTGGGGCAACCCCGGCAATTTCGGCGTGAGTTCCATCGAGACGAGCAAGCGTTACATCTTCAACATCACGGATAGCGGAAGTACGCTTTCCTCCGCACCTGGCAACGACCAGATCAACCTCGCGATTACGGAGATCAACCACACCGCCGCGCTGGTGAGCACACCCGATGGTGCCAACACCGGGCTTTCGACGACGCGCTCGGGAAACAACATCGTGTTGCAGACCTCGTCCACCGCGGAGAACAGCGGATCGAACGAGGAACTCTGGTACCAGTGGTGGACCTCGGCCAACTCGGGCAGCAAGTACTTCGTCCAGGATACCGCCATCGCCGCCAACGATTCCGTGTCGATCCCCCTCTCCTCGTCCGCGCCCATCCTGCGCGAAGGTGATACGATCAACTGGTTGCTCGCCCTGACCGGACCGTCCTCGACGAGTACGGTCTCGGCATCCACCGGCGGCCTGCTGAATTTTGACGTCATCGCCATCAACAAGTCCACGGTGGTCACCACCTCCATCGCCGACGACGACACCGCCGCGCCGGTGGCGAGCGCTTTCTCCGTGGCCAACCAGACCGACGGCCAGATCGTGGCCGGCGGTTACACGATCAGCGGTACGCTGACCGATGCCGGCAGCGGCATCAACAACAACGGGGCGACGGTGACCGGTAACGACTTTTCCCCGAACTTCGACATCCTGAATGACGCCAACACCGAACTTGCGGCGAACCAGCTCTTCACCACCCGCCCGGCCGATGGCGCGAACGGGACGGTCTCCGCCGCCGCCCCGGCCATCGCCGCCGGAACCAGCATCGACCTCGGCACCTACAAGGTGCGTGTCTCCGCCACCGACAACGACGAAGATCCCACCACCGCCGCGAACGACCGCACCGCGCTGGTCGACTCACAGGTCGCCACCTTCACCGTCACCGACGACGACACCACCGGCCCGGTGCTTTCCAGTGTGACCGGCAATGCCATCACCCTTTCCGGCGCCAATTACCTGAACACCGACCTCGCCTCCGGCCTGGCTTTGTCCATGAGCGTGAACGATGCCGAAAGCGGCGTCGAGGCCGGCACCGCCAACCGGTACGGACTGGCCCGCGGGGGCGTGGCGATCACCACCGGTACGTTGTCCCCGAGTTTTGCCAACGGCGGCAACGGAACCCTCACCGCGACCATCGCGGCCGGTTCGGTTCAGACCGTCGGCTCCTACACCCTGTATGTGACGAACCGGAACTACGACATCGACCGCGGCACTGCCGACCAGGAATCCACGGTCAACACCTACAGCTTTACCGTCTACGCCAACACCCCGACCATCACCGTGGATCCCGGCACGCTGGCCTTTGGCAACCAGGTGGTCAACACCACCTCGGCCGAACAGTCCTACACCGTGTCCGGCATCAACCTCGGCGCCGATCCCATCGTCATCACCGCGCCTTCCGGCTACCAGGTCTCGACGACCAGCGGCTCCGGTTTCGGTTCCTCGGTCAACCTGACCCCGACCGCCGGCACGGTGAACAACACCACCATCTACGTGCGTTTTGTTCCGAACAACGTCGCCGGCTTCTCGGCCAACATCGCCCACACCCACACCTCGGCGGCCACCGAGAACAAGGCGGTCACCGGCACCGGCACCGCGCCGAACAATCCCGCCACCTTCAGTGCGGCCGCAGCCAGCAGCAGTTCCATTAACCTTGTCTTTACCCTGAGCGCCCAGAGCAAACCGGTGACCATTGTTCGCAACACGAGCGGTACCTTCACCACGCCTTCCGGCGCACCGCCCGCCGTCGGCCAGGCTTTTGCCGGTGGCACCGTGGTGTACAACGGCTCCACGTCGCCGCAGACCGATACCGGCCTGAGCGGTGGCACCTTGTACTACTACCGCGCGTTCTCCTACGATAGCGTGAATGGCCAGTTCTATTCGGCGGGCCTGAACGCCAACGCCACCACCATTCCGGACGCGCCCAATGTCAGCGCGGAAACCGCCCGCAACTTCCTCGGCTTCACCGCCAACTGGGATGCATCTACGGGTGCTGCCAGCTACCGGTTGGATGTGTCCTACTTCGCCGACTTCAGTGTGATGGTCAGCGGCTACAACAACCTCACCGTCAACGGCACGTCGCAGGCGGTGACCGTTCCCCGCTCGGCCCTGTACTTCTACCGCGTGCGTGCGGTGAATGCGTCGGGCACCAGCGCCAATTCCGCCACCCGGGACGCCCGCACCTCGATTGCCCAAGGTGTCAACGGCGGCGGTAGCTCGCCCACCGCGACCATCGTCGCCCCCAGCCCCGTTTATGTCGGCGACAACGGTTCGTTCACCGTCCGCACCTGGGGCGATGTCGAGGGCAACTGGGCCAAATGGCGGGTGGTCATCGACACCGACGACAACATCTACACCGGAGGCCTTCGCGGCAACTGGACGGATAACTTCAGCAACTCCGAGCTGAAGACGCAGACCTCCCCGCGCTTCACCAGCGCCGGTACCTGGTACTGGGGCATGCAGATCGACTACGGCGGCACCTACGGCACGAACTTCTGGATGGTGCGCGACCTCCCCGCCTGGGCGAACCTCCAGTTCGTCGGCACCAACGTCAATCTAACCGTGACCGTCCAGCCGCTCGGCGAACCTTCCGCCCTGAGCGCCCTTCAGGATGGTCCCTTGCCGGCCGAACGGATCGATCTGTCATGGACCAAATGGAACGGCCGCAACGTGATGGTGGTCCGCTCGCTCGATAATGTCTTTACCGCCCCGACACCCGGCCAGGCCTACACGGTCGGCAACACCATCGGCGGCGACACCGTGATCTACAATGGCAGCGGCACCTCGTTCGAGGACACCGGCCTAACCGCCAATACGACCTATTACTACCGGTTCTACTCCGAAAACTTCAGTTACTACTCGGCCGGCGCCGATGCCAACCAGACCACCGCCGCCGCGCCTGAACCGGATGCGCCGGTGGCCACCGCCGCAACCTCGGTCGGCCGCACCAGCTTCACCGCGAACTGGAATGCCTCGGCCGGTGCGACCAGCTACCGCATCGACGTGTCACGCAACGCTTCGTTCACCGATCTGGTCGTCGCTGATCACAACCCCGGCAACGTCACCAGCTACGCGGTCAGCGGCTTCGGCACCGGCCACTACTGGTACCGTGTCCGTGCCGTGAACGGCGGCGGCACCAGCGATAACTCGAACGTCATCGAGATCGGCACCCAGACCGCCCAGGCCCGCAACACCGGCGGAGCCGGCTCGCCCCAGCTCACCCCGGCCACGATCTACGTTGGCGACACCGCGACCTTCGGACTCGACTCCGACGCCACCCTGCCCGCCAACAACTTCGGCCGCGCCCGCGTCTGGGTGCACACCACCGCCAGCCTGCTCTCCGGCACGCCGAGCTCGTGGAGCTCCTTCGTGAATACCATCAACCGCACCGTCACCCGCCAGATGACCAGCGCAGGTACGTTCTTCTACGGCATCCAGCTCGACTACGGTATGCCGCCCTACAGCAATAACTTCTGGTACGTGCGCAGCAGCAGCAGCTACTACGACATGCATTACAACCCGACCGGTGTGACCCTGCAGGTGACGGTCAATGCCCTGCAGAACCCCACCGGACTCGGCGCAACCGTGGCCGGCCAAAGCCAGGTCAACCTGTCGTGGACCAAGTGGGAAAGCCGCGATGTGATGGTCGTGCGCTCGACCGGTTCGATTGGAACGCCCGCCGCCGGCGTGGTGTACACCGCCGGACAATCCATCCCCGGCGGCGGCACCGTCATCTACAAGGGCGCAGGCACCAGCTTCAACGACACCGGCCTGTCCCCGAGCACCACCTACAACTACCGCTTCTTCAGCGAGAACTTCGGCTACTACTCCGCCGGCCAGACGGTCAGCGCCACCACCGACGGGGATGTGCCGGTCGCCCCGACCGCCACGGCCGCGACCTCGGTCCAGCCGACCTCGTTCACCGCGAACTGGAACGCCTCGGTCGGCGCGACCAGCTATCGCCTGGACGTCTCGACCGCGAACAACTTCAGCACGTTTGTCGGTAGCTACAACGACCTCAACGTGGGCGGCGTCACCACCTACAGCGTATCCGGCCTCACCGGCGGCCAGACCTACTACTACCGCGTGCGGGCGGTGAACGGATCGGGCGCCAGCGGCAACTCGGGCACGATCACCGTGGTCACCCCGGCCACGGCCACCGTGGAGATCCAGTCGATCGACCCGACCGGCCCGACCTCGGGCAACCTGAACTTCACCGCCACCGTGGGTGCCACCTACGATGTCTATTACAGCGACAACAGCGGCACCACCTGGATTCCGTTGACCTCGGTCACCGCGCAAAACGCGACGGAAACCCTGGCGGTCACCGAAAACGAACACCGCCTGTTCAAGGTCGTGGTCGCCGGTGCCAACGTCACCTCCAGCCCGAGCACCCCGCATGCGGTGGTCGAGCCGACGGTTCCCTCCGGGTACAGCATGTTGAGCGCCCCGGTGGCCTACGACAACTTGAGCCTGGCCGGCACCTTCGGCGATGAACTCAAGACCGGCCTGTCCAACGGCTCGAGGTTGTACTTCATGGAGGCCGATGGCTCCATGACCACCATCACCCTCTCCGGCGGCATCTGGACGCCGAACTACACACCGGTGGCCGGCCAGGGCTTCTTCATCGAGAATCTGGGCGGTTCGTACGCGCCGCGCTTCTCCGGTCCGGTGGGCAACAGCGGAAACACCACGATCACCG
>CALBHI010000069.1 GCA_937894535.1 uncultured Verrucomicrobiota bacterium | reverse complement strand
CGGCCACCCCGTGTTGGGCCAGCGGGCCGCTGTCCCGGGCGAGATCGCCTGCCGCATCAAAGCGGTAGTGTATCACCGGGGCCTCCGGGCGGTAGATCGAGGATGCCTCGGCGGCATGGAGGGCGGCCACCTCTTCCGGCGCCAGAGCGCGGTTGTAGATGCGGACCTCATCGATCTTGCCGGTGAAGGGATGTTGGGAAAATTCGTGGGGGCCGATGCGCAGCACGCCCGACAACACCGTATTGAATCCCCCGCCCTCGGACATTCCGGTGGCATCAACGCCGTTGAGGTAGAATTTCTTACCTCCCTGCCCGTCGTAGGTGAACACGGCGTGGGTCCAAGTATCGGTCTGCGTGATCGGGGTATTCATCAAGAACACCCAACCCCATGGGGAAAAGGCCATTTGCCGGCGGCCGTTTCGCCAATCGATCCCGAAGTAGAAGTAATTTCCGAGCGATTGTGATCCATAGGAAAACATATCGCTGCCGCCGTCGGTATGGATGGCCGGGGTGGTGAACCACCAACTGACCGAGCGCGCGGTGTTGCCCGAGGGCAATCCGTCATCGGTCGCGCTGATCCATGCCTGCGGGTGATCAAACCGGTAGCACCCGCCACCCACCCCCTCGGCAATCCACGTGGCTCCGTTGACCACGCCGGTGTGCCCGTTACCGGACAGATCAACCACGGTTTGCCCGTCGTCCTGATTGAACCCGTAATGCCGGACCAACCCACTCCCGCCGACCGCGCCATCGCCGCACGCCCCGGTAACAGAAACCGAGGCGGGCAAGGGGACGGGATCGCTACACCCGATCGCGGTGTCGGGCGGAACCCCGACCAAGGACAATGCGTGCGCGCCCGTGGTGGACATCACCAAAACGGCGACGCCCGCGATCAGACGACCCGAACGAAAGGATGTGTTCATGGTGTGGTGTGGAGACCCCTTTGCATCATGATGCTCCTGAAGTCCCTGCGATAACAAGAATCGTTTAGCGGTAAAAAAGCCTGTTGGCATCGCCGTGTTCATGGATGATACTCGTGGCATGCAACGAATCCTTTGCCTTCTTGGCGTGCTGTGCGGCCTCGCCTCACCCCTCTCGTCCCAGGCCCAACCCGCCTCGTACCCGGCCACGCCCGAAGCGTTGGCGGCCCTGGCTTCTTCTCCAGACGTAACCGTAACCTCCCTGCGCGACCAGCTTTACACATTCAGGCCGAGCACCGGGACGCCGACCACCGGCATCATCCTGTACCCGGGCGGTTTTGTCGATTTCCGGGCCTACGCCTTGCTTGCGCGCGACCTGGCCCGGGAGGGTTATGTGGCGGTCGTGGTGAAAATGCCGCTCGACATCGCTTTCCTTGGTTACAAGCGAGCCCTGCTGGCCCAGTTCGTCAACCGCGACATCCGTCGTTGGTTGATCGGTGGGCATTCGCTGGGTGGAGTTGCCTCCTGCACCTATGCCAGGGAGTTTCCGCAATTTGTCGAGGGGGTTGCCCTGCTCGCCGCCTACCCCTCCTCCGCCGACTCCCTGCGTTTCTCCCGGCTCAGGGTGGTGTCTATTTTCGGCACGCGCGATGGCTTGACCACCGCATCGGACATTTCGCGGTCTGCCCGGTTGCTTCCCCCGTCCACGGCATTTGTTGCGGTGGAGGGCGGCAACCACACCCAGTTCGGCTCATACTGGGATGGCACAACCCCCGGGTTCGTCCAGCCGGGCGACCAGCCCGCCACGATCACCGCTGAAGCCCAGCGGGCCGCTATCGTCGCCGCCATCATCGACGCGGTGGACCGCCGGTAATTCGCCCCCGGGCGGCCACTTGCGCAAACCGCGCGGTTCAAAAGTGTCATGCTTTAAGCAGGAAATGACCTATTCCGCGCTGTCCGGACCGTGTAGATTGGATGTGAAAACCATGAGGCTCCTGATGCGCACACCCTACTTGATGACCTTGCTGTCCCTGGCAACCCTTCTCCTCTCCGGCACGGCCCGTGGGCAGTTGACCGCAGCCGACGATTTCGAAAGTTACTCGGGTAGCCCTCTCGGTGTTGCGGGCGGAACCGGCGACTGGACAGGTTTTTGGGGCCCGAACAGCCAGCAGGATGGTGGAGCCTTCCTCAGTAGTGCCTCCAAAATCAGCGGGACCAAAAGTGTCGGTTTGTTCGGTAACGGCGGCAGCTCCGGCACGTCGATCAGCCGCCCGATTCCGTCGTGCGCCAGCAACATGACGGTGAAGTTCAGCATGCGCGCCGACTTCAACGCCAACAGCACCAACGCGCCGACCCGCCGCATGGCCTTCACCATCCGCGCGGGCAACGAGGCCAGCCATTTCAGCAGCCAGCGCCTCTCCTTCTTCTTTGCCGCAGGTTCCACGAGCTTCCAATGGTATGACGGCACCGATCGCGCCACCAACGCGGTCACCTTCACACTCGGTCACATCTACGACATCACGGTCAACCTCCAGCCGGGCAACCGCTCCTACTCCCTGCTCGCCAGCAACCGCAACAACGGGGGCTGGTTCACCTACAACGGCTCGTGGACGCTGGGCGCAAACGGCGAGGGGCTCGGATCGGTAGCCTTTATGATCCGTGGACCGACCGGCGCCGGCAACGATGCCTTCCTCGACGAGGTCTCCATCAGCGCGCCCACCTACGTGCCGCCCCCTCCGCCCGGCCCCTCCATCCGCGAAGGCGACACCTGGCGTTACGTCAAAGGGACCTCGACTCCCGCCGTCCAAGGCACCCAGACCTGGTCGAGCATCGCGTACAACGATGGGGCCTGGCTGGGTCCCGCGCCCTCGGGCTTCGGTTTTGCCGACTGTGACGACGGGACGACCCTCGGCGACATGCAGAACAACTACCTGTCGGTCTTCACCCGCAAGACCTTCGTGGTCGACAATCCGGCCAGCATCACCCGGCTTACCGTTGCCGTCGATTACGACGACGGGGCCATGGTGTACCTCAACGGCGCGGAAGTTGCCCGCCTGAGCATGCCCGCCGGCACGGTGACCCACAGCACCGCCGGCCTGAACCACGAATCATCCCGCGGCGAAGGTGCATCCAACCCCAACCCGAAGGAATTTGTCACCATCGACCCCTCGCTGCTCGTCGCCGGCACCAACGTCCTCGCGGCCTCCCTGCACAACTCGTCCCTCGGCAGTTCCGACGCCAGCCTGATTGTCGAGCTGTACACCAACACTGCCCTGACGCGCGGACCGTTCATCCAGATGCCCAATCCCGGCAATACCGCCGCGATCGCCTGGCAGACCGCCGCCCCGGGCGACAGCGTGGTGGACTTCGGTCTCGACCTCTCCTACAGCAGCGGCACCGTGTCGAACGGCGGCGCCACCCGCGACCACACCGTGCTGCTCAACGGACTGCAACCCGGCACGACCTACTACTACCGTGTGCGCAGCAACGGCGAAGTGCTGTTGGAAGGCCAGCCCTTCCGCACCCGCCCCTCCGCCAACCAGTCCTTCCGGGTCGCGCTCATCGGCGACCACGGCCAGGGTACGGCGGGCATGTATGCCATCGCCAACCGGATCAACGCCCGCCAGGACATCGACGCCATCTTCACCTCGGGCGATAACGTGTATGGCATCGACCCGTGCAACATGGACGGCGCACCGGGTTGGTACGATCCGTTCTTCTTCCGGCTCTACGGCCCGAGCATGCGCCGCATCCCGCTGTTTCCCGCGCTGGGCAACCACGATTGGGATACCGCCTCCGGCCAGTACATGGTGGATTACTTCCGGCTCCCGACCAACGGCCCGGCCAACCACATCGGCAAAAACTATTCGTTTGAATTCGGCAACCTGCACGTCTCCGTGATCGACACGGAGCCGTACGAGGACAACACCACTGCCACCATGAATGAAATCAACGCCTGGCTGAACGCCGACCTGGCGGCCGCCACCCAGCGCTGGCGCGTGGTCATCCTGCACCGCCCCCCCTACACCAGCCAGGGTAATCACAACGACAACGTGCGCGTGAAAGACAACATCGTGCCCATCCTGAAGACCCACGGGGTCCACCTCGTCGTGCAGGGCCACAACCACTTCTACGAACGCATCAACGCCATCAACGGCACCCACTACCTGAACACCGCCGGTGGCGGCGCGTTCCTCTACCCGCTCACCAACATCAAGGAGTATTCCGCCGTGGCCTACAATGCGCGCCACAGCTACGCGGTGATCGAGGTGCAGGGGAACCGCATGAAGGTGCAGGCTTTCAACGATCTTGATGAAGTGATCGACACCCATACCATCGACATCGGCCCGCCGTTCAACCTCGACGGCCTGCTCGACAATCCCGCCTGGCAACGCGCCTCGAACGGCCTGAACCTTTTTGCCGCCATCCGCGGCAACACCCTCTACACCGCCACCCAGGACGCTGGCGAAGGCAACGACCACTTCCTCTATATTGCCGCCACCACCAGCACCCAGCGCCCGGCCAACTGGGCCAAGTCCGGCAGCATCATGCAATGGAGCGCCTTCATGGCGGACGAGAACGACAGCGGCTTCCACGGCTGGTTCGGTCCCACCGGCGCTGCGCAATCCGACCAGGCCACTTACAACACCATGACCGCCGGCCTGAACAACAACGGCACCAACGGCAATGGCGTCCTCGAAGGAACCCTCCACGTGCCGAACCACTTCGGTTCCTGGCCGACCCAACTCCTGTTTGCCGCGGCCCCCTTTGGCAACGGCGACGGCGGTGCCCTGTTCTCCGCCGCCCAGGTCCCGGCCGGCAACGGCGACGGCGACATCCAGGCCGGCGAGTTCCTTGCCATCGCCACCCGCACCCTCGCCCTCGACCTCCCGGTTGCCGAAGCCGGATCCGCCCAGACGGTCGAAGCCGGCATGTGGGCCGTGGTAAACGGCACCGCCTCAACCAGCCCGGCCAACCTGCCGTTGACCTATCAATGGACGCAGATCGCCGGACCGGCCACCGCCACCGCGAACCTCGACCAACCGTTCGCCGCCTTCGTGCTGACCAACAACGTCGCCAGCAACACCGTGGTGACCTTCCGGCTGACCGTCAACGACGGACGCTTCGACAGCGATGGCGACGACGTGAACGTGACCTTCACCCCGATGGTGGATACCGATGGCGACGGACTTTCCGATGCGGAAGAACTGACCGGGTTTGACAACACCCTGACCCCGATCAATCCCGGCGGACAAACCAGCAATCCGAACCTGGCCGATAGCGACGGCGACGGGATGGACGACGGCGACGAGATCCGCGCCGGAACCAATCCCGCCAACGCGAACTCGGTCTTCAAGATTCTCGACCAGCAACCGGAGTCCGGCAACGCCATCCGCCTCGATTGGTCCACCGTGTCCGGGCGCGCGTATTCGATCAGCTTCGCCAACGGGAGCCTGACCAATCCATGGCTTGACCTCATCACCTTTACCGCCACCTCGCCGGTAAGCCGCATCACCGATACCAACACCACGCCCTTCACCAACCGGTTCTACCGCATCAATACCGGGTACTGATCGTCCGGCGACGGCTGATCGAGGACCGGCCATCATCCGCGATCAGCCGCATTGTCTTGCGCCGCGCCACGGGCTAGGATGTCCCGCATGGCCTATCCACCCCAGAGCGGAACCACCTTCCTGGCGCGCGCCGTAGCGCTGCTCATCCTGATCGGCGGTCTCGGTGCAAGCTGGACCGGATCGCGCATCAGCGAGGCGCGGCACCGCGAGGAGATCCGCCGCATCTTCGCCGCCGAGGCGACATCGATGCGCAACCTCATCGCCCGCCAGATCGAGACCTACCAGGAGGTGCTCCAGGCCATCGGCCTGCTGCACGACCTGTCCGCGCAGATCACCGAACGCGATTTCGAGGAGTTCTCCAGCAAAGGCCTGGCCTTCCAACGCGACATCCTCGGGGCCTACGGATTTTCCCAGCGCATGCCGCACGCGGTGCGCGCCGAACTCGAACGGGCCGGCCAGCCGGCGCTGGCCGTGCTGGATCCGGCCGAGGACGGCACCTTCCGTCCGGCCGCCATCCGCCCGGAATACTTTCCTCTGGTCCATGAACAACCCGCCGAGGCCCTCGGTTTCCCCATCGGTGCCGACCTCGCCGGCCTCCCCGGATTTTCGGATGCCATCGGACGCCTGGCCAACCGCGGCGGCCCGGTGCTCGTGCACCAGATACGCCTGCAACAGCCCGACGGATCCGTTGGCTACTTCATGCTCTCCCCGCTTTACCAGGACTCCGGGGCCCGCGTGCTCTCCGGCTTCACCCTCGCCATACTCTGGCCGCAGCAGATCCTAGAACGCGCCCTCGCCGATATCGCGGTCAAGGACGTGCTGGTCCGCTTCTACGATCCAGCCATGCATGCCGAACCGGCGTCACCACACCCGGCCGAACTCGAGGTCAGGCAAACCATCCCGGTCGCGGATGCGGAATGGCGCTTCGAGGCCCGGGCCGCGGACGAATACCAACGCGCACGGTCCACCGCCCTGCCCGGCCTCATCCTCGGCGCCGGCTCGGCGATCACCCTGCTGCTCACCGCCACCATCGCCATGCTCGCCGGCCGGACCCGCCGGATCGAATCCGCGGTCGCGCAGCGCACCCGTGAGCTGAAGGAGGCCAACGCACGCCTGTCGGATGCGATGCACGAACGCATGCGCCTGGAGAGCGAAATCCTGGAAAT
>CALBHI010000068.1 GCA_937894535.1 uncultured Verrucomicrobiota bacterium | reverse complement strand
GAAAACCCTGTCGAACCTGACCTGGCAGGTCACCCTGCCCTATGCCAACCCGACCTGCGAGATGTCACCGTGATCCGCGGGCGGCCGCACGCTACTTCGGCAACCGGTCGTTGACGGCAAAGGCCATCACCTGCAACCCCGCGTTGCTCGGATGCACGCCATCGGACTGGATCAACGAACGTTCACTGCCGAACTCCTTGTTGAAGTCCACTACCCGGATGCCCAGTTCCCGGGCGAGCGAGCGGATCGCCTCGTTGTAGGCCTGGACCCGGCTGTTGGCGGCGCTGCGTCCGCCGTAGATGGGCAGGCAGGTGCCGAGAAGCGGAATGGTCTTGTTGGCGATGGCCGCATTGCACATCGCGCGCAGGTTGTTGATCACGGCATCGGTGCTCCGGCCATCGAGCGCATCGTTGGTGCCGTACAGGATCACGATGGTGCCGGGTTTGTACTGGTTCAGCACCCCGCCGATACGGCCGACGCCGCCGACGCTGCGCTCATCACACCGGCCCTGGTTGATCACATTTTTTCCGGAAAGCCCGGCGAGGCGGGCCGGATACGGGGTCCCGTCGGGACGGCAAATCCCTTCGGTAATGCTGTCGCCAAGCGCGACGATGCGGTTGGGATCGTTGTCGCCGATGTCCTGATTGGACCCGCCTCCGTCACCACTTCCCCCGCCGCCGCTGTCCAGGCAACCGGCTCCGGTCAACAACAGCATTCCGACCACTATCCGCTTCATCCAGGTTTTGATCATCGCACCAGCCCTCGTTGGTTTGCGGCATCAATACGGTTGGGCGGCGGATTTGTAAAGCCTGATACTCCACGGGTTCCCGGGCGAGGCGCACGGATGGGAGCCGCTACTTCTTCGGGATCTTGTCGTTGATCGCGAGGGCAATCACCTGGTTGCCGGAATCGGTCGGGTGCAGACCATCGCGCTGGAGGAATTCGCGGTTGGTTCCGTACTCCTTCTCGAGGTCGACGACCTTTACGCCCAGCTCCTTGCCAAGGTCGCGGATCAGGGGATTGTAGGAAAGGACCTTGCCGTTGGCGAAGGCGTGGCTGTCGTACATGGGCAGGCAGGTGGCGAGGATCGGTACGGTTTTGTTGGCAATCGCCGCGTTGCACATGTTGCGCAGGTTGTTGATCACCGACTCGGGGCTGAGGGCAAAGATCGCATCGTTCGCCCCGTAGAAGATCACGATGTAACCGGGTTTGTACCGGTTCAGGACACTGCCGATGCGCGAGGCGCCACCGGCACTGCGTTCACCGCAGAAACCCTGGTTGATGACCTGCTTGCCGGAAAGGTCGGCCACCCGCGCCGGGAACGGAGGGCCGTCAGGCACACACTGTCCCTCGGTAATGCTGTCGCCCAACGCCACGACACGGCCGGGATCGTTGTCACCGAAATCCTGCGGGGAGCCACCGCCGCTGTCGCTGCCGCTGTCAAAACAGCCAGCCCCAACCAACGCCATTATGCCCAATACGACCACTGCGCGCAGTTTTCTGATCATGAAGTTCCTCATCGTTGCGAAGGGATAGATAATTCACGATTCGCCTTTTGTAAAGGCACGAACCGCAACCAGACCGGGGGGGAACCGGCAAGAAACGCTTGATGGTGAAGGCGAACGGACGTACCGTATCCATCACGCTTTTTGGGGAGAAACCACCGATGAAACGATTGGCCCTGTTTGTCACCTTGTTGTCCGCCAGCGCGCTGGCCGAGCCGCCGAACCTGCTGAAAAACCCCGGGTTCGAGGATTCCGGCGTACAAGAGGAGTCCGCGCTGCACTGGCGGATGCACGATCCCGATGACCATGGCGACGCCTGGGGCACGGCGATCCGGGCCGGTTGGCGTGCCCGCGAAGGCCGCTACATCGGGGTGATCCGCGGCGGCTGGGCCGGGGTCGGCGAATACGGTGGCTTCTGGCAGGAAGTGGAAGCGGCCGCGGGCTCGACCTACCGCGCTTCGGCCTGGTTCTGGGCCGACGGAGCCTGGCGCGCGGAGACGCAGGAACTGAAAATCGAGTTCTGGAACGCCGATCGCACCGAGATCACCGGCAGCGAAACGGTGGCCCTGCACGACATCGGCGAAATCTGGGTTCAGAAGGAAATCGATGTGCTCGCACCGGAAGGGACCGGCTGGGCCCGCATCGTCATCAACGCCTCCGGCACCGGCAACGAAGGTGCCCTGCAGATCGACGAAGCGGCCATCGTCCGGCTGCCCTGACCGAACCACCCCAACGAGACCTCAAGGCGGCAACACGGTGTTGTCGATCAACCGCGTGGCGGAGAACCTGACCGCGAGGGCGAGCAAACCCGGCCGCTGCAGGTGCTCGACCGGCTCCAGCGTTTCGTCATCCACCAGCTCGATGTAATCGACCACGCCCAACGGCGCTCCGGTGGCCAGCGCCTCCGCCACCACCGTCTTCACCGCAGCCGCCTCACGTTGCCCGGCGGCGACCTGCTCCCGCGCCAGGCCGAGTGCACGGG
>CALBHI010000067.1 GCA_937894535.1 uncultured Verrucomicrobiota bacterium | reverse complement strand
CTCATCCACCGCCCGGCGCTCGTGCTCGGCAACAAGATCGACCTGCCGGAAGCCGCCGACCACCTGAAGCGCTTCATCAAGGAAACCGGCATCACCCCGCTCACCCTCTCGGCCGAACAGGGCGACGGCATCGACACGCTCAAGGAAGCGCTCTACGACTGGAAACGCGGCCGCCGCTTCATCGACGCCGCACCGGCCGTGAAGAAGAACGGATAAACCACCCGCTTCGCGAGAGGAAGAGGAGGAGGAAGAGATGATTTTCTCTTCTTTCTCCTCTTCCTCTAGCGAAGCAGGTGGTTAAAACTTTTTTCCAAACACTGGACACCGTGCCGACCTTTGATTCCAATGATTGGACAAATCCCCGGCCTTTGGTAGATTTGCCGGACATGACCGACACCCAGATCAGTTCGTTGTTCGCCGCCGCGAAACGCCCCCTGCTCTCCTTCGAATTTTTCCCGCCCAAGGACGAGGCCGGTTTGGAGGCGTTGCGGGCGACCTGCGAAAAGTTGAAGCCGACCCACCCGGATTTCGTGACGGTGACCTACGGGGCGGGCGGTTCAACCCGTGAACGCACCTTTAAGGTCTGCGCGATGCTGGCCGAACTGGGCTTTGGTCCGGTCATGCCCCACCTGACCTGCGTCGGCTCCAGCCGCGCCGCGTTGCGCGAACTGGCCGACCAAATCCATGCCCGCGGCTACCGCAACATCATGACCCTGCGCGGCGATCCGCCGAAGGGTGACACCACCTTCACGGCCGCGCCGGACGGATTGTCCTATGCGGTGGACTTGGTGAAGCTGTTGAAGGCGCAACACGCTGATTTTTGCTGCGGCGTGGCCGCCTACCCGGAAAAACATCCAGAAGCCGCTTCGCCCGAATCCGATCTCGCCAACCTGAAGGCCAAACTGGATGCGGGCGGCGATTTCGGCACCACCCAGTTGTTCTTCGACAACGCGGTCTACTACCGGTTCGTGGAAAAAGCCCGCGCTCTCGGCATCACGAAGCCGATCCTGCCCGGCCTGCTGCCCGCCCTTTCCCTCAAGCAGGTCGAACGCATGTGCGCGATGTGCGACACCTACCTGCCCCCTGCCCTGGCCGACCGGTTGCGTGCAGCCGGTGACGATGCCGATGCGGCGGAACAGGTGGGCATCGACTGGGCCATCGAACAGATGCGCGACCTGCTTGCGCATGGCGTGCCCGGCATCCACCTCTACATCCTCAACCGCTCGCGCGCGGCGTTGTCGCCGGAACTGCTCGCGTTGTTCGGGCGGCATCTGTAGGCGGTGCGGCTAGCGTACATCGCCGGGAAGACGCGGGGCCACGTTGACCCCCGGGATGTGATCGAAGTGCTTATCCAAGGTAATCAGTAGGGCGTCATGCCGGATGGCCATGTACGCAATGGCCAAGTCGGTCAGCGGAAGGACGATTCCTTTGCGGTCCATGCTCCACCCCAACTGCCACACCCCGTCCCAAAATGCATGGTCCGTGACAACCTCGACCGATAGCGCAAACAGTTCTTCCATGCGCGAACGTTCCGCATCCGGCACGATGCCGCGCAACACCTCGCAACGAATGATACCGCATGTGAACAGCGCATCGCGCTCGAGCAAGGGTCGCAACCGGGAAATAAACGGCTGTTTGTGTTTCATCCAGTCGATATAGACGCTGGAATCAATGACGACGCGCACGGCTTTTCACTTCCTGGCGGCGCAGACGAATCACATCATATCCGGGAGCAATAACCGGCCCATTGGACACGTAAAACGGCTTTTCCTCCAACGCCTTCAGCCGGGTCTTTTTCTCGGCCTCCGTGAGCGCGTAGTCGATCGCTTCCTTGCGCGTGGCAAAACCGCCCAGCGTCATCACCCGAAGCAGTTTTTTCTCGTCCAATTCCACCGTGGTCTTCATATGGGTTAGAGTATGGGCTGATCACCCATACGTCAACCCACCATCCGAAGTTTCACCACGGGTTCCGGCAGGTCACGTCGGCAGCGCGGCGAGGAAGGCGTCCATCTGGTCGTCGGTGCCGATGGTGACGCGGAGGCAGTCGCCGGTTTTTTCGCCGGGGAAGTAGCGGATCAACACCTTGTTGTCGCGCAGGTGGCGGAACACGGCCTCGGCGGACTGCCCGGCGGGCGGGCGCGTCCACAGGAAATTCGTAGCGGAGTCGTAGACGGTGTAGCCGCGCTGGCGCAACACGCCGGCAATACGTTCGCGGGTGGTGATGATCTTCGCGCAGTTGGCCTTCATGTGGGCCTGGTCGTCGATGGCGGCCAGCGCGGCAGCCTGGGTGACCGCGTTCACGTTGTAGGAATCCTTGATGGTGAACAGCGCATCGATCAGCGGCTTCGCACCGATCACGTACCCGGCGCGCAGGCCGGCAAGGGAGTACGATTTCGACAGCGAGCGGCTGACCAGCACGTTGGGGAATTCCGTGGCGAGGTCCATGCAGTTCCACGGGGCGAAGTCCGCGTAGGCTTCGTCGATCAGCACCACGCCGGTGAACGCGGCGCAGAAGGCGCGGATCTTTTCTTTCGGAAACTGCAGGCTGGTCGGGGCGTTCGGATTGGTCAGGTAGAACAAGGCGGCGCGGTAGCCTTCCGGCATGTTCCATCCGTAATCGGCGGTTAGCGGCACCGCCTCCACCTTCGCCGGGCGGATACCGGCGAGGATCGGATAGAGGGAATAGGACGGATCAAAACAGCCGATGACGCCCTGGTCCTCGACCAAGGCGCGGGTGCAGAGGGCGAGCACTTCGTCGGACCCGTTGGCGGCGAAGACCTGGTCAACGGCCACCCCGTGCAGCGCGGCGATGCGGGTGCGCAGCGCGAGGGAGACCGGGTCGGGGTAGAGCCGGGCCTGGGCCTCGACCGTGCTCGCGATGGCGCGCAGCACCGCCGGGGACGGCGGATACGGGTTCTCGTTGGTGTTGAGCTTGATCAGGCCGGGAATACGTGGCTGCTCGCCGGGGACATAGCCGTGCAGCGAGCGGACGTGGCGGCAGATCAGGTCGTCGCGGGATGTGCTCATTCGCGTTCGAAGCGGATTTTTGCCGAGCGGCCGTGGGCTTCGAGTTGCTCCACCTGGGCAAAGGCCTCGATGTGCGGCAACACGTCCTGCAGGTCGGCCCGGGTGTAGGACACGTAGCTGGTGCGGCGGCGGAAGGAATCGACGGTCAGGCCGGAGAACATCGCGGCGGTGCCGCCGGTGGGCAGCACATGGCTCGGTCCGGCCACGAAGTCGCCCGCGCATTCGGGGGTCCACGGGCCGATGAACACCGCGCCGGCGCGGCGGACTTTTTTCAGCCACATGCGCGGTTCGCGCACGATGATCTCGAAATGTTCGGGCGCGAACTGGTTGCACAGGTCCATGCCGATGTCGAGGTTGTCCACGATCACGATCATGGTGCCTTCGTTCAGCACGCGGTTGAGGGCGTCGCTCTTCGGCAGGGCGGCGGCCTGCTTGGTGAGCTCCTCCTGCACGGCATAGGCCAGCGGCGGGGACGAGGTGACGAGCAGGGCCTTCTCGTGGCCGGTGCCGTGTTCGGCCTGGGCGAGCAGGTCGGCGGCAAGGTGGCTGGCCCGCGCCGAGTCGTCGGCGAGGATCGCGACCTCGCTCGGGCCGGCGACGAGGTCAAGGTCCACGATGCCGTAGACCAGGCGTTTCGCCGCGGTGACGTAGGGGCCGCCGGGGCCGACGATCTTCTGCACCGAGCGGATGGTCCGGGTACCGTAGGCCATCGCGCCGATGGCCTGGATGCCGCCGATGCGGTAGATCTCGGTCGCGCCCGCGGTGTCGAGCGCGTAGAGCACATAGGGATTCACCTTGCCGCCCTTTTCGGTGGGGGTGCAGGCGACGACTTCCTGGACACCGGCGACCTTGGCCAGCACCACGGTCATGATCGCGGTCGAGGCCAGGGGGGCGGCGCCGCCGGGAATGTAGCAGCCAACGCGGTCGAGGGGCATGAACTGCTCGCCCATCATGCCGCCCTTCGGGCTGAGGATCTGCCAGTTCGGGCGGAGGCCGGCCTTCGAGAACTTGGTCACGCGGGCGATGGCTTCCTGCACGGCGCGTTTGAATTCAGGGCTGACGGTATCGATCGCGGCCATGCGCTCGGGTTTGGTGACCAGGAGTTTCGGGGCGGTCAACTTCTGGTCGTTGTATTTCGCCACAGCATCCAGCACCGCGGCGTCACCGCGTTGGCGGATATCCTCCAACACCTCGCGGGCCACCGCTTCCGCCTCGGGCAGGAAGGCCGGACGGCTGAGAAAATCCTGCACGACCTCGGATGTCTGGTTCGGCACCCATTTCGTAACTTGTATCGACCACATGGTTCGTTCCTTCGTTGTTCAGATTCGCATGACCACGCGACGACTACCGTCGAATGGCGGTGTTGGGATGATGGCAGCGCGGGCACTCCAACACCGGGTACAGGCGCCGCTCCACATAAACCATGCCGCAGTTCTCGCACCGGTAGATCTTGCCGTCGCCGGAGTCCTGCGGCTGTCCGTGGCCTCGCATACTGTAATACAACCACAGCCCGATGACCACCACGAGGATAAAGGCCACCGGCGCGACAAAGAGAATGACCAGCGGGATGGTCACGGGAGGTCTTTCTTCTCGGTGGCGGGTTGAAAGGCTACGATCAAACGGCCGCACTGATCCGGCAGGGGAGCCCCGAACACCATGCCGCGGGCAATCCGCAGCACCGCGGCGGTGACGTCCTGGTACGGCGAAGGTTTTTCGACCATGACCTGGCGGATAAGCCCATCCGCATCAAAGCAGACGTACAGCACCATGTCCCACGGGGTTCGGCCGGCCCAGGCGGCCGATGCCTCGACGGGAATCAATTCGCGCGGTTGTTCCGGACGGTCGGGCCAGTACACCGTGAAGGCATTGACGGGCGTGGTGGCGGAAGGACTGCGGTCCTCCGGCTCCAGCGGGGCGGGCGCCGGGAAAGGACGGGGTTGATCTACCAGATTCACGAGGGAGCGGGAAGACGCACCGAACGACGGGGCGCTGAAGGGTTGATCCGGCATGCGAATACGCGGGGGTGGTGCCGGCACTTCGACCGGGGGTTCCCCGCTCCCGGCTGCGGCGAGCATCGGGCCGCTGAATCCGATCGACGTCGGCAGGGCGAACAACACCGGGGAATACAGCAGGCGGGCATCGGCGGTGGAACCGCTCGCGGGCGGATCGCCGAGAAACGCGACACGCGGAGGCGCTGCGCGCACCGATCGCTCCGGGGTACTGATGGCAACAGGACGCCAGGCCAGGCCGAGCCAGGCGAGGTGCGCGGCGAGGACCACCGCAACGCCACCGATGTGCCAGAGCGGAGGCAACCGGTCGGCGCGGTGTCCGGCGGGCCTTGCCTGACCTGGAGCGGCGTGCATCACCGGCGACCCATCGAGGCTTCGATGCGCGTTGCCACCACGACGTGGCTCCAGCCGGCTTCCACGGCCAGGTTGTAGATGCTGCTCATGGCGGCATGGCTCACCGAGCCATCGGCCTCGATGATCAACTCCCCCCCGGGATGGTTCAGGGCTGCTTGGCGCAACCGCTCCGGCAGCGCGGGCCAGGGGATGTTTTCATCGGCGAAGAAATAGGTGCCTTCACGGGGAACCGTCAGGACCTGGGCATCGTACCGCGCCCCGCTCGCCGCGCGCACGATGGGCAAATCCACGCGCAAGCCGGGTTTCTTCAGTGTTGCGGTCTGGGTGATCATGAACAGGATGACCAGCAGGACCACATCGATCCACGGCGAGGAATCCAGCAGACCGCCGGCCAACCGCTGGTTCGGGCGGAAGCGGCGCTTCAAGTAGAACAGTTGCTCGCGCACGATGGACACTTGTGTGGACATGGCATCAGGAAGGGTGGTTGCCGGATTCGCCCAGCCGCGGCAGCACTTGCATGATCTCGCCGAAGGCCCGTTCCATATCGAGCAGGATCGACTCGACACGGCTCACCAGGAAGTTGTAGCCGATGTAGATGCAGATGCCCACGGTCAGGCCGAAGGCCGTCGTCAGCAGGGCGGTCCAGAGCCCGCCGCTCAAATCACCGGCATAGACCTGCGGGGAAAGGTCCATCAGCATCTTTAACGTTTCCATCATGCCCAGCACCGTGCCCAGCAGTCCGGCGAGCGGGGCGACCTGGGCCAGGGTGAGCAGGATGCCGAGGTTCGCCTCGAGGCGGGGGACTTCGGCCAGTCCGACTTCCTGCATGGCCTGGCGCACGCGTTCGGGGCCGTGTTCGCGTTCGAGGATGGCCATGCGCAGCATGTGCGCCACCGGGCCGGGTGTCTCCTCGCACTGGCTGACCGCCTCGACGATGTTCCCCTTGCCCACGATGGTGAAGATACCGCGGATAAAGTCGGTGG
>CALBHI010000066.1 GCA_937894535.1 uncultured Verrucomicrobiota bacterium | reverse complement strand
ATAACCGGCTGCTCCTGCTCGTCCTCGTCCAACAGGACCGGCGGAGCCGGTGCCCGGACCAGGGCCACCACCATGGCCAGGAAGCCGAAGCCGATCAGGCCGAGCAAGGCGACCAGACCAAGCTTTTCCAGGTTGGAGGATTTCGAAGACATGATAAACCATCACTGTACGCCAAGCCGCGCCGGGCGTAAATCCTCGATCGACCACCGTTGCCAGCGTCCCGGCTAGGCGGTAGAGTGGAACCATGTTGCAGGATGACCTATTCGCCCCCCGCCCGACCAAGCCCGCCGCACCGAAATCGGTCAGCGTCAGCGAATTGAACCGGCGCATCAAGTCGCTGATCGAACGCGAACTGGGCACACTCTGGGTCGAGGGCGAGGTCTCGAATTTCCGGCCGGCCGCCTCCGGCCACATCTACTTTACGCTGAAGGACGAGGGGTCCCAGATCCCCGTCGCATTCTTCAAGGGATCGCAACGCGGCTTCCGCCTCGCCCTGCGCGACGGCCTGAAGGTCCGCGTGTACGGCGACGTGACCCTGTACCTCGAGCGTGGCCAGCACCAACTCGTCGCCCGCATGATCGAGGAAGCCGGCCAGGGCGACCTGCAACGGGCCTTCGAGGAGCTGAAGGAAAAACTTAACCGCGAAGGTCTGTTTGATCCGGCGCGCAAACGGCCGTTGCCCTTCCTGCCCCGCCACATCGGCATCGTCACCTCCCCGACCGGCGCAGCCATCCGCGACATGCTGTCCATCCTCCAGCGCCGCTACCCGAACCTGCACCTGCTCGTCGCCCCGGTGCGCGTGCAGGGCGACGGCGCGGCGACGGAAATCGCCCGGGCCATCGACCTGCTGAATACCCGCGCCGATCTCGACGTACTGATCGTCGGCCGCGGCGGCGGCAGCATCGAAGACCTGTGGGCCTTCAACGAGGAGGCCGTCGCGCGCGCCATCGCCCGTTCCCGCCTCCCCGTGATCTCCGCGGTCGGCCACGAAATCGACTTTACCATCGCCGACTTTGTGGCCGACCTGCGCGCCCCCACCCCGTCCGCCGCCGCCGAACTGGTGGTGCGCCCGAAGGCCGATCTCGAAGACATGCTGCGCACCTTCCAGCGCCGCATCCGCCAGCAGCTCGAACACACCGCCCTCCAGTTGCGCACCCGGCTCATCCGCGCCGCGCACAGTTATGTCTTCCGCGAGCCACGCCACCTGTTGCGGCAACACCGGCAAACCGTGCAGACCCTCCGCTTCCGCCTGGCCACCGCACTGCGCGGCGAGTACATCGAACGGCAACAGCGCGTCGACGAGGCCCAGTCCGCCCTGCTCACGCAGGTACGCACCCGCACCCGGGAACAGCGGCTTCACCTCGAACGACTCGCCGCCCAACTCCGCGCCCTCGGGCCGCAGGCCGTGCTCGAACGCGGCTACAGCATCACCCGCACCACGGACGGACGCGTAGTGACCAAGGCCACGGAGGTAAAAGCGGGACAGGAATTGGAAACGCTGCTGGCGGAAGGGACGATAACGTCCGTGGCGAAAAACGTATGAAGATTGTTTACCACCCGCTTCGCTAGAGGAAGAGGAGGAAGAAGAGAATGCTGTATAT
>CALBHI010000065.1 GCA_937894535.1 uncultured Verrucomicrobiota bacterium | reverse complement strand
ACGCTGGTCCAGCCGGAGGTCCAGCCCCAGCCGCCGGTCAGCAACGGGGAGGTGGCCCCCACCCCGTTGGTGTAGGCGAACTGTTCGGTGATCTCGTTGGCGCGGTACACGGTGGTAGTCGAGCCGACGGTCACGCCACTGGAGTAATAATCGTTGTTGATGGCGTAGGCGCGGTAGAAGTTCGTCGAGCCGGGGCTGACGATGTGTTCGACCGCCGAGGTGGCGCTGCGGTGGATCACGGTGGCGGAGCCGATGGTGTCGCCGCGGTTGTAGGGAACGCCCTGGGTCGGGTCGGTGAAAGTGTCGGTGCTGTTGCGCAGGACGAGCACGGCGAGGTTGTTGCTGGCCCAGCCGATCCGGTTCATTTCCGGGCCATCGGTGCGGACGGATACGGCGGCGGGCGGCGGGATGGCGGTCACGGTGACGCTGACCGCCACGGTGCGGGGGCTGTTGGTGGCCAACGCATCGGTGATGGTGATGGTCGCGTTCGAGGTGCCGGGGGTGAAGGTCGACGTGGAGAAGGTGATGGTGTGTTGCTGGCCGGCGTTGGCGGAGAGCGAACCGCTGACCGGGCTGACCGAAATCCAGTCGGCGTTGGTGCTGATGACATGGTTCAGGATGCCGAGGCCGGTGTTGGTCACGCCGAAGCTTTGACTGCCGGGCGATGAACCCTGCATCACGGACAAGGTGAAGTTGGTCGGGTTGACGCCGATGCCGGGGTCGCCGGACGACGGGATAATGTCCTTCCAGCTGCGGCCGATGCGGATTTCATCGAAGTAGGTTTTGCCGGGAGTGCCGGCGGAGGAGCCGGAAGCCAGGCGTATTCCGTCGATGCGGGTGATGCCGCTCAGGCCGGCGTTGGTAGCGGCCCAGCCGGTCGGCTCGGTCTCGGGCACAGACTGGGTGCCGATGAAGTAGGCATTCACCTTGGCGATGTCATTGTCGAAGTCGAAGAAACCCATGATCAGGTAGTCGTTGCCGAGGCCTGCGTTCAGGTTGTAGTCGGACGTGACGCCACCGACGGCGAGGCGCTGGTCGGCCGCGCCGGTTTCACCGAAGAACAACTGCTCGGCCCCGCCGTTGTAGAACGAGATGCCCGACCACTTGCTGGCGCCGCTAAATTCGACATTCATCATGAAGCCGATGTACACCTTGCCGGTGGTCACGGCGTTGAAGTAGCGGAACGCGGTACGCTCGGTGTTGATGGGCGGATCGACCATCACCTTGTTCGCGGCGGTGGCGGGGTAATTCGTCTGGGTGGCGAAACTGAGGTCCTGGATGGTGAACGCGCCGGGATTGGAATCCGACCAGGCATTGGTCCATCCCACGCCGCCGTTCAGCCCGTTCAGGTTCACGCTGTTGGTGTAGGCGAACTGCTCGATCGACTGGTTGGGCGGGTAGGAGGTCATAACCACGTTGCTGGAGATACCGGGCGAGTAGTGGTTGTTGTTCACGGCGTGGAAGGCGTAGTGCTGGGCCACGCCGGGCAGAACCACGTGCTGCACGGACGAGGCTGAACCCTTGTACACGACACGCGAGCCATCGGAGCCGACGGTCGAACCGATGCTGTAGCTGGTGCCATTGACCAGGGCGGAGGGCGCGTTGGTGGCGTTGTGGACGATGAGGACTTCGAGGCCGGAGGGGGCGGTCCAGGAGAGGCGGTTCAGTTCGGGTCCGTCGTTGGTCACCACCACGGCGGTCGGATCGGGGATGTTGGTCAGGGTCAGGCTGATGGCGATGGTTTGCGGCGAGTTCGAGGCATTGCCGTCGGTGAGGGTGATGGTGGCATTCGAGACCCCGGCGGCGAGTTGGTTCACGTTGAACGTGACGGTGTGCTGCTGACCGGCCGATTCGCCGAGGGTCGCGCCGGTCGGCGAGACGCTGAGCCAGGAGGCGTTGGTGGCGACGGTGTAGATGAGTTGGCCGAGGCCGCCGTTGGTCACGCCGAAACCGGCGGTCGTCGAGGAGCCGATCATCGTGGTCACGTTGATGGTGGTTGGGCTGCGGACGATGCCGGCTTGCACGCCGGTGCCGCGGATGGCGAAATCATACGGCGTCTTGCCGGTCACGTTGTTGGTGATGAAGACGGTGGCATTCCGCTCGCCAACGGCGGATGGATCGAATCGGATCTGAAAGGTCGAACTGCCACCGGCGGCGATGCTGAGCGAGGGTTGGCTGATCACGGTGAAGTTCGCGGCGTGGGTGCCGCCGATGGCCACGTTGTTCAGGGTCAGGGTGGCGTTGCCGTTGTTGGTGATGGTGAAGGTGCGGACGAAGTTCGAGTTCACCAGGCCGACGCGGCCGAAGTCGGTGTGGTCGGTCACGGTCGGTGTTGCATCGCCGTCGGCGATGGAGAGGTTGTTGCCGCGCACTTCGATATCGGGAGCGATGACCAGCGTGGTCACCGAGGAGGTGCTCGACGAATCGGTGGCGCAAAAGGCGTTGGTGGCGAACACACGGAAGTAGTAAGTCACGCCAGCGGTCAGTCCGGTCACGGCCTGGCTGGTGCCGGCGACGGTGCGGTTCGAGTAGCCGTCCACGAAACTTGCGGCGGAGCCTCCGTTGGTCCAGGTCAGGTTGTCGAGGGCAACGCGGCCACCCGATTTGTTGGTGATCATGATGGTAAAATCACCGCTGACCCCGATGTTCTGGACGATGGCGGTTAGCACCGAGGAACCGTAAACAATGTTGGTGGCGACTTTGGTGCTATTGACGAAGATATCAAACGAGTCGGCACCGGTGAACTTGAGCTGGTGGGTTACGCGCAGTTCATTAATGCCACCCGTGATGACTTGGGAAATCAGGTAGGAACCGTTGGCATTCTGCAGGGTGATGGCTGAGCCATCGATGGTTTGGTCGGTGCGGGCGAGGAAACCTGTCCAGGCAACGCCGTTATTCGTCCATTGGCGGGTCAGGTAGGAACTGATTGTACCACCCCCCATGTTGGTGAACACTTCGACGCCGTAATTGCCTCCGGAAGCGACGGTAAAGGTGCTGCTGGTCGAGACATCGAGGCGGTAGCCGGTTGCTCCGGTGAACGCGGTCCACGTCGCGGTGAAGTCCTGGTCGTTGGTCACGCTGGCGTAGAGGCCGGTGACAATCCCGGAGAAGCACGGGGTGGTCAGGTTGAGGGTAGTGCCGTAGGCGATGCCGGCGCTGTTCTGGGCGAAGGCGCGGTAGTTGTAAGTCTGGCCGGGAACGAGGTTGGTGAGGATGCTGGTGAAGCTGCCGGTGCCGGTGCCATTGGTGGACTGCGTGCCGGGTACGGTCGGGGTGGTTGGCGAGACGGCCCAGACCACGCCGCGGTTGGTGATGAAGGCACCGCCGTCGGCGGTAACGTTGCCGCCGGAAGTGGCGGTGAAGGCGTTGGTCGGGTTCGCGGTGGTGGTGGTGACGGTCGGGATATTGGCGAGGGTGGTGGCGTTGCCGAGGGCGCTCCAGGCGGTGAGGGTCCCCTGCCCGTTCTGGGCGCGGACGCGGAAGCCGAAGTTCGAGCCGGAGCCGAGGCCGGTCACCGAGACCGTGCCCCACGACGAGTCGGTGCGCCAGTGTTCGGTGGCGCCAAGGGTGCCGTTGGTCTGGACAAAGAGGTTGTTGTTGGTGGTCTGGATCGAGAACAGGGTCGAGGTGGGGTTCCCGTTTTCGTTCACGGTGACGTTCAGGGTGCTGATGGTCGGACTGCCGACGGTCGGGGCGGACGGGACATTGGCCCAGGTCCAGAACTCGAGTTCGGAGCCGAGGGCGGTGCCGGCGATGTTCTGGGCGTAGGCGCGGAAGTAGTAGCGGGTGTTGACGGACAGGCCGGAGAGGTTGGCGGTGTAGCTGCCGGTGCCGCTGCCGGACTGGGTCTTGTTGTCGGCGATGGTCACGCCGGCGGTGGTCTTGTACACCACGCCGCGGTTGGTCACCGGGGCAAAACCATCAGCGGTCACGTTACCGCCAACCGTGGCGGTGGTGGTGTTGGTGGCGGAACCGGCGACGGTGGCGACGGTGGCTTCGACCGAACCGGTACCGCTCACATGGAAGGCGATCACGGGTTCATCGGGGTCGTTGCTGGCGACGAGCACGGCGGCGGTGCGAACGCCGGAGGCGGCGGGATCAAAACGTACGGTCAGGTTCGATGCACCGCCCGGGGACACGGTCAAGGGCAACGAGGCGGGCGCGAGGATGGTGAACTCGGCGGCTTCGGTACCGCTGGTGGTAATGCCGCTGACCGAGAGGGCGGCTTCGCCAACGTTGGTGATGGTAAAGGTGCGGTCCACCGTGCCACCGCTGACCGTGGTTCGGCCGAAGTCGGTGCCGTTCGCGCCGGCGGGGGTGTTGGTGGTGCCGAGGCCAACGAAGTTCGTGCCGAGCACGGCGATCTGAGGCTGGGCGACGATGCGCAGCAGTTCGGACCAGGTATTCGCGACGCGGATTTCGTCGTAGAGGGTCTGGCCGATCGTACCGTCGGGAGCACCCAGCGCACCGGAGGCGAGGCGGATGCCGTCGATGCTGTTCGCGTGGCCGACGGCGAAGGTGCGGGAGACATCCCACGAGCCCGGTTCGGTTTCCGGGATGCCTTGGGTTCGGCTGTAGACCTTCGCCTTTAGCTCGCGGGTGCCGAAGTCGTAGGTACCGATCATCACATACACGTTGCCGGTGCTGGTGTTGAAGTCGCCGAGGGTGGTGCTGGCGACGGAGTAATCGGTCCCGTTGCGCGTGGCGGTCAGGCCGAACCGGTTGTTTTCGCTGTTGGGAATCTTGCCGATGAATACTTTTTCGGAGGTGTTCGACATCAGCGAGAAGCCGGCGAATTTCCACGGGCCCTGGAATTGGTAGCCCACCACGGCGGCGACGTAGAGTTTGCCGGAGGTGCGGGCGGGGAAACTGCGGGTGGCGAAGGGTTGGCCGCCGTTGCCGGGGTCGGCGACGCGGATGCGGTTGGCGGCCTTGTTCGGATAGTTGGTTTCGTAAGAGAGCGAGAAGGTTTCGGCGGTGTAGGTTCCGGAGCCGACCGACCAGGCACCGGACCAGCCGTTGCCGCCGTTCACGCCGTTGAGGGTCACGCCGTTGGTGTAGGCGACGGGTTCGACGATCTCGCCATCGCCGTAGGAGGTGGTGATCGCGGTGTCGGCGAGGCCGGGTGAGTAGTGGTTGTTGTTCACCGAGTGGAACGAATAGTAGTGGGTCGCATTGGTGCGGACGATGTGTTCGAGGGCAGCGGCGCTGCCGTTGTACACCACGATGCCGCCGCCGGGCAGGGCATCGCCGGCGTTGTAGGCGGTGCCGTCGGCGGGGGAACCGGGGGCGCTGCCTTCGCGGTAGGCGATCAGCACGTTCTTGTCGGAGAGTTTGGTCCAGGCGAGGCGGACCATTTCGCGCCCGTCCACGGTCGCGGAGACGGCAGTCGGGTTCGGAATGTTGGTGATGATCCAGCTCAGGCTGACGGTGTGCGGGGAGTTCGAGGCATCGCCGGAGGTGATGGTCACGATGCCGTTGCTGGTGCCGGCGGCGAGGCCGGTGGCGTTAAAGGTGATGGTCTCCTGCTGGCCGGCTTGTTCGGCGAGTTGGGCGGAGACGGGCGAGACGGACATCCAGGCCACGTTGGTGGTGATGGTGTAGTCGAGGCGGCCGCGGCCGACGTTGGTCACGCCGAAGGTGGCATTGGCGGGGGCGGAGCCGACCATTGAGGTCACGGTGATCGATACCGGGCTGCGCAGGATGCTGGCGAACATGCCGGTGCCGCGCACGGCGAAGTCGTACGGATTTTTTCCGCTGACGTTATTGGTGAATTGCAGGGTGGCGTCGCGTTGCCCGGCGGCGGAGGGATCAAAGCGGACCTGGAAGGTGGTCGTGCCTCCGGCGGCCAGCGAGGCGGCCGGTTGGGCGATCACGATAAAATCGGCGGCGTGGGTGCCGGAGGTGGTCACCGTGCCGAGGCCCAGGGAGGCGGAGCCGCTGTTGGTGACGGTAAAGGTGCGGACGAGGTTCGACTGGTTGATGCCGACGGGGCCGAAATCGGTGTGGTCGGCGGTGGCCGGGGTGGTATCACCATCGGCAATCAGGGTGTTGTTGCCCAAGACCGCGACGTCGGGGGCGGAGGCGGAGGCCACGCGCACGGTCACGCTGAAATCATCCAGGCCAAGGCCCTGCGAATTACCGCCGGTTGTATTAAAATTCCAGCGGAAGAACAGGCGAGACCCGGTGGCAATGTTCAATCCATCGATGGTCACACCGGACCGCGTCACCGAACTGGTTACAATCGGGAATCCATAAACACTTGTAGCGGTGGGCCAATTGGGGCTGCCGCCTTCGGCCACGACGGTCCAGTTCGTGCCATCGGTCGAGTAATAAAACGTATTCGTCGCGGCTGCGGAGTTCCGCCGGTAGAGTTCATAGGTGAAGGCGACCACGGCCTGCGTGATGGTACCGCCGGCATTGTTGGTGAACCCCAGCATGACACTGTTGGGGGATGCATAGGTGCCCGACGACATGAAGCCGATGGCACGGTCGGTGCCGCCGGTGGCACCCCAGTTGTAGCGCCCGCCGGTGGCGGGCGATCCGCTGCTCACTTGAATGG
>CALBHI010000064.1 GCA_937894535.1 uncultured Verrucomicrobiota bacterium | reverse complement strand
ATCGCCCGGGCGATCGCCAGCATCTGCTGCTCGCCGCCCGACATCGAGCCGGCTGTTTGCTGACGGCGCTCTGCCAGGCGGGGAAACGTGTCGAACCAGCGGGCGACATCGTCGTCGATCTCATTGTCGGATCGCCGGTAGGCCCCGACGGCCAGGTTCTCCTCGACGGTCAGCTCCGACAGCGTGCCCCGGCCTTGGGGCACGTGGGCGATGCCCAGCTTGGCCACCTGATCGGCCGAGTTCCCCTGCCAGATAAACAGTTCGCACGGCCAAGTGTGCAAGGCGAATCCGGAGGTGGCGTGTTCGCCGGTGTACTCCTCGAGCACGGTATGGAAGTTCGTGCCGCCGAAGCCGAACGAGTTGACGCCGGCACGCCGTACCCCTTCGCGGGGAATCCACGGGCGGGCCTCGGCATTGACGTAGACCGGGCTGGCCGGATCGCGCATGACCTCGGCGGAGGGACGCTTCACGTTGATGGTCGGGGGCAGCACCTTGTGGTGCAGGGCCAGGGCGGCCTTGATCAGGCCGGCCACGCCGGCGCAGCCCTTGGTGTGGCCGATGTTCGACTTCACCGAACCGACGCCGCAGGCCTTGGCGGGGACACCGGCTTCCTTCATCGCGATGGCCACGCTCTCGGCTTCGGTGCCGTCGCCGAGCACGGTGCCGGTGCCGTGGGCTTCGACCAGTTCCACGGTGCCGACGGAAAAACCGGCCATGTCGTAGGCACTCTTCAACGCACGCAACTGGCCGGGGGTGCGGGGGGCGGTCAGGCTCTTGCCGCGGCCGTCGCTCGAGCTGCCCACGCCGCGGATCACCGCGTAGATGCGGTCGCCATCCTGCTCGGCAAGGTCGAGGCGCTTGAGAATCAGCGCGCCGATGCCTTCGCTGATGCAGATGCCGTCCGCCGCTTCATCAAACGGGCGCGATTTCCCGTTCGGGCTCAAGGCCTTGGTTTTCGAGAAGCAGAGGAATCCGTGCGGGTTCATCAGCGTGTCGGCCGCGCCGACGATGGCGGTGGTAGCCTGACCGCTGGTGATTTCGCGCACACCGATGTAGACCGCGGTCAGGGCGGACGCGCAGGCGGCGTCGACGGTGAAATTCGAACCGCCGAGGTTCAGGCAGTTCGCGATGCGGCCGGTCACCACGTTCGGCAAGACGCCGGGGAACGAGTCTTCGGTCCATTCGGGCAACTGGCGGAGGATCTCCTCGGGCACCCGTTCCATGAACAACGGCAGGCCGGCGCGGAATCCGTAACTCAGGCCAAAGTCACCCATACCGCCGGCCAGACCGTAGATGCAGGCGGTATGTTCGCGGTCGAAATCGCGCTCGGCATAGCCGGCATCGGCCAGGGCACGCGCGGCGGCTTCGAGGGACAGGAGCTGGACCGGATCGATCGACTTCAGGCTGTTCGGCGGAATGCCGAACTTCATGGGATTGAACAGCACGGGGTCGATGAACCCGCCCCACCGCGAATAGATCTTGTCGCGGGCGTTCTTGTCGGCATCAAAGTAATCCTGCCAGGGCCAGCGTTCGGCCGGCACCTCGGTGATGCAGTCCCGCTTGTTCAGGATGTTCTCCCAGAAGGCCAGCAGGTCGCCGGCCTCGGGAAACACACAGCTCATGCCGATGATCGCAACGCCCGGGGTCGCCGTCCGTTCCGCCACGCCGGCGGAAGCCTTTTTCGATTTCTTTGTGGTAGCCATGGCCCACTCCTTCCCTATGCAGGGCACGGGTTTCCCTGATTGCACGCCTCCGGTTCGAACGCCGCGAAAAGGGCGGCCATCCAATAACCATAACCAGTTCCGCGAGGCCTGTATGCCGACGAACCGGCAAGCCGGGGAAACACTTCCGTCCCAAGCGGTCCATCCTAGCCCAACCGAACGGATTGTATCAATTTAAATGAATGTTAGGTAACAGGTAGGCGCGTCCAAGGACTGGACAGGGGATCACGGAGGCTTTCCAGACACTGGACAGTCGCGCTAATGCTTGCCGGGGAATGGATTAGCCAGGAACGATGGCCCGTTTGATCGGCCGATCCCAGCCAGGTTCCCCGGTGGGTTTGGGACGGGGCCATAGGCCGGGGCCCATCTCGACCATGCCATGGTGGGTGCCGTAGTCGCCGAGCAGGTTCAGGTAGGGGGCGGCATCGAAGGCTTCGGCCCCGCGCACCCCGCTGCCTTTCCAATCGCCGCGGGCGAGCAATTCGAGGGCAACCACCGGGCAGACCGCGGTTTGCCACAAGACGGCCTGCGAGCCGTACTCACGCATGGTCGTCTCGTTGTCGGCGACGTGGTAGAGGTACACCTCGCGCGGCTTGCCGTTGAAGGTGCCCTTGACCCAGGTCCCGGCGCAGGTCTTGCCGTGCATGAGGTGGCCGAGTTTGGCCGGGTTGGGCAGTACGGCGGCGAGCACATCGCGGGGGGCGACCCGGACATCGCCGACCCGGATCTTCTCCTTGCTGTCCAGGCCGAGGTAGGCAAAGGTCTTCAGCCAGTCGATGAACTCGGCGCCGAGGCTGTACTTGAAGGTCACGCGTTTGCAGGGGATTTCGCGGGGAATCAGCACGACTTCCTCGTGTTCCACGTTGACGCATTCGTAGGGACCGATCCCGGCCGGGAAATGAAAAACCTCCGGTTCGCTGAAGCACTCGGTGGTGAACAGCCCCCGGTCGGCCTCCCAAATCAGCGGCGGATTGAGGCATTCCTCGATGGTGGTCCAGATGGAGAAGGTCGGGGCGAAGTCGAGGCCGTCGATCGACAGGTTCGATCCGTCGCGCACGCCGATTTCGTCGATGGTATCGAACAGGTTGTCGGCCGCATACCGGGCGAATACATCGCTCAACCCCGGCTCTACGCCCATGCCGACCAGCGCCAGCAATCCTTTCTCCTTCCAGGCATCGGTGGCGGCGAGTTGTTCGTGCCCGAGCGGGGTACCGACTTCGCCGTAGGGGTTGGATGGGTGCGGCTCGCTGAGGTTCATCGCGAGGTCGATGTAGTGGCAGTTCGCGGCGAACGCGGCATCGAAGATCGGCTTGTTCATGCGCGGATCGCAGGCGTTAACCACGATGTCGGCGCGCGTCTTTTCGATCAAGGCCTTCACCGCCGCCTCGTCCCGGGCATCGACCTGCTCAGCGACAAACCTGCCCGGATCATCGAGCTTCCCGATCGCATCCTGCGCCCGGGCCAGCGACAGGTCGGACAGGATGAATGAATCAAAAAAGTTGCGCGTTTCCGCGATGGAAGCCATCGAAGCCCCCACGCCGCCCGCTCCGATCACCAGGACTTTCATGAATCACCTGAGGGTTTGCGTGAACTGCGTGTTCGCCCACCGGAGGATCGACGGGCTACACCATGAAGATACCCGCTGGAAAAGCGGGAGGCAAGGAAAGCCGCCGTGTGACGAAACGTTAAACCTGCCGAGAAGCTTTTTTTCACAGCCCCGCCTTTTGTGTTCGCCCATGGCCGTACAGCACTTTATGCTGAACCCAGTTACCGGGTTGCCACATTCCGTTTTGTGATTGCCATGCCAGTGGATCGCCAACGACTCGCCCTGCGCCTGACCGACGAACGTGAACGGTTCGTCCATGAACATCCCGACTCGCAGGCCCTGTTCGAGCGGGCGAAAGGCAGCCTGCTCGCCGGCGTGCCGATGCACTGGATGGTGCGCTGGGCCGGCGATTTCCCCCTCTTCGTGGCCAACGGCCGCGGCGCGCGCTTTACCGACATCGACGGTCACACCTACCTCGATTTCTGCCTCGGCGACACCGGTGCAATGACCGGCCATGCACCGGAACCGACCATCCGCGCCATGGCCCGCCAACTGGAGCAAGGCTTGACCTTCATGCTGCCCAACGAGGACGCGGTCTGGGTCGGCGAGGAACTGGCGCGCCGGTTCGGATTGCCCTATTGGCAGATTGCGATGACCGCGACCGACGCCAACCGGTTTGTCATCCGCCTCGCCCGTCGCATCACCGGCCGCCCGAAGATTCTCGTCTTCAACTGGTGTTACCACGGTTCGGTGGATGAAACCTTCGCCACGATCCAGCCGGACGGCTCCGTCGGCCCGCGCCCGGGCAACCTCGGTCCGCCGGTCGACCCCTCCGTTACCACCAAGGTCGTCGAATTCAACGACCTCGCCGCGCTGGAGCGCGCCCTCGCCGACCGCGACGTCGCCTGCGTGCTGACCGAACCCGCGCTGACCAACATCGGCATCGTGCTGCCCGACCCCGGCTTCCACGCCGCCCTCCGCGATCTGACCCGGCGCACCGGCACGTTGCTGGTCATCGACGAAACCCATACCATTTGCGCCGGACCCGGCGGCTACACGCAGGCCCACGGCCTCGAACCCGACTTCCTGACCATCGGCAAACCGATCGGCGGCGGTATGCCGGTCGCCGCCTACGGCATGAGCGCAGCGGTCGCGGAACGTGCGCAGGCGATGATCGACCGCGACCTCTCCGACACCGGAGGCATCGGCGGCACCCTCTCCGGAAACGCCCTCGCCCTCGCGGCGATCCGCGCCACCCTCCAGGACGTCCTCACCCCCGCCGCCTACGAGGTCACCATCCCGCTGGCCACCCGCTTCACCGACGGCGTGGCCGCGGCCATCCGCGACTTTCATCTCCCCTGGATCGTCAAACAGCTCGGCTGCCGCGCCGAATACTGGTTCCGCCCCACCCCGCCGCGCAACGGCGGCGAGGCGGTTGCGGCCATCGACGCCGACCTCGACCGCTACATGCACCTGTGCGCGCTCAACCGCGGCATCCTGATGACCCCGTTCCACAACATGGCCCTGATCGCCCCCCAGACCACGCCGGCGGATATCGACCAGCACACCCATGTATTCCGCGAAAGCGTGGAGGCGATCCTCGCGGATTAAAGAATTTTGAATGAAACAACCATATACCGGTGCCCGGCACCGTGGTAGGATGAGGCATCATGGCGACGATGGATAAATCGGTTCCCGCCGTAGAGACCATTGAGGTCGTCCGGACCTTCGGTTCGGCACGCGCCCTCGATGCCGTTTCCCTCACCATCCGCCAGGGCGAGTTCTTCTCGCTGCTCGGCCCCAGTGGGTGCGGCAAGACCACCTTGCTGCGCGCCATCGGCGGCCTCGACTACCCCGACTCGGGAACGATCCGCCTGCTCGGCCAGAATGCCGAGGACATCCCCGCACACAAGCGCCCGGTCAACACCGTCTTCCAGTCGTATGCGCTCTTTCCGCACATGACCATCGAGGAAAACGTGGGCTTCGGCTTGCGCATGAAGAAGATCCCGAAGGCCGAAGCCGAGGCGCGCATCAAGAAGGTCATGGACATGGTGCAGATCGCACAGTTCGCCGGCCGCAAACCCTCGCAGCTCTCCGGCGGCCAACGCCAGCGCGTGGCCCTCGCCCGCGCCATTGTCAACGAACCGCAGGTGCTGCTGCTCGACGAACCGATGGGCGCGCTCGACCTGAAACTGCGCAAGGAACTGCAGGTCGAACTGCTGACCCTCCAGCGCCGCCTCGGCATCACCTTCATTTGCGTGACCCACGACCAGGAGGAGGCCCTGGTGATGAGCGATCGCATCGCGGTGATGCGCGCCGGCAAGATCGAACAACTCGGCGATGCCGAGGAATTGTACGAGCATCCGCGCACCCGCTTCGTCGGCCAGTTCCTCGGTTCGGTGAATCTGCTCGAGGCGCGGGTGACCAGCCGCGCCGGCAAGGACATCCTGGTCGAAACCAAGCTCGGCCCGTTGCGCATCGACGGCTCGAACCAGCGCTCCCCGGCCTGTGCCAATCCCACCTTTCACGTCGCCATCCGCCCGGAGAAGGTCGCCCTGCTCGCGCGCAGCGAAGGCCCCGGCGAAAACCGCATTCCGGTCAAGGTCCAGCAATTGATGTACATCGGTTCGGAGACCCACTACGACCTCGATGCAGGACCGCAGAAATTATCCGCCGAACTGATGAACGCCAAGGTCGGATCCCAAGGCTACGACATCGGACAGGAGGCCCTCGCCTACCTGCCGCCCGCCGGGCTGATCGTATTGGACGACTGACGTTCGAAAGCAAAGGAAACCTCGCCGAATGGAAGGCCTCATCGTCATAGCGGGCCTGATTGCGGTGGTCGTATTGGCCACGGTGATCCTGTCCCGCCATGCCCAGCGCGGCGCCCGCGCGGTCGAACGGGTGCGTCCGCGCGGCGAGATCGAATTTGGCGAGCGCCTCACCGCGCGCGACCACGTCATTCGCTCGGCCATCACCAGCGGCCCCGGCATCGCGTGGGTCACCTTTTTCCTGCTCATCCCGCTGCTGGTCATGGGCGTGATGGGCTTCGTGACCAACAATGCCCTCAAGGAATACCAGGCCACCGGCAGCCTCGAGGCTTTCAAGGCCAAGGAGGTCAAGGGCGTCACCACCTCGGCCTTCACCCTCGACAACTACAAACGTTTCTTCGGCTACGGGCGACTCGGCTTCAATCCCCTCTACCCGAAGATCCTCTGGCGCAGCTTCAAGCTGGCCCTCGGCACCACGGTGTGCTGCATCCTCTGCGCCTTCCCCCTC
>CALBHI010000063.1 GCA_937894535.1 uncultured Verrucomicrobiota bacterium | reverse complement strand
AGGAAGTCGAGCGCCTCTACCGCGCGGTGATCGACGGACGCCCGGAACTGGCCGACCACGTGAAGCCCTACCGCGGCGGACTCCTCCCCAACGAGCGCCGCCAGCTCGAACGCGACCTGTTCAGCGGCGCCCTCACCACCATCATCACCACCAACGCCCTCGAACTCGGCATCGACATTGGCGACCTCGACCTCTGCATCCTCTCCGGCCACCCCGGCACCGTGGCCAGCTTCTGGCAACAGGCCGGCCGCGTCGGCCGGAAGGGCGCCCGCGCCGCCATCGTCTTCATCGCCAAGGACACCCCCATCGACCAGTACCTCGTCAACCACCCGGACTTCATCATCCGCACCCCGGTCGAGCAGGCCTGGCTCAACAGCAACAACCCCTACATCCTGCTCCAGCACATCCCCTGCGCGGCCCACGAGATGCCGCTGCGCCCGCGCGAACCGGCCTTCGACGACCGCGCCTACCCGATGGCCGTGCAGGTGCTCACCGAGGAGAAGACCCTCGCCCCCTACCACGACAGCCTGCGCTTCGCCCTGCCCGACTACCCGGCCAAGGGCGTCAACCTGCGCGGCATGACCGACTACAACGTGGATATCTATTGCGGCAGCGAGGTCATCGGCGAGATCGACCCGATCGGCGCGCGCGGCACCCTCTACAAGGACGCGATCTACCAGCACCTCGGCGACCGCTACATGTCCACCGACCTCGACCTCGCGAAAAAACTCTGCCGCGTCGAGCGTGTCAACGTCGACTACTACACCGAGGCGGTCTGGGAAAACCGGGTCGAGATGACCGAACAGGAACGCGAGGAGAAACGCCACGACGCCACCCTCCGCTTCGGCTACATCCACGTCAACAAGCAGCCCAAACTCTACAAGAAGATCCGCGAACGCTCCTACGAGAACATCGGCTACGGACCCATCACCCTCGCCCCGTTCGAGTACGACACCACCGGCCTCAGCCTGCAGGTGCCGCCGGCCTGGCGGAAGGCGATGGACGAAAAGGACCGCCGCTATACCGGCGCCGCCCTGTACGGATTGAGCTACCTGCTGCGCCGCGCCGCACCGAGCCTGTGCATGGCCGACACCGAGGACATCGAGACCGACGTGTCCCTGTTCGAGGAGGAAGACCAGCGCTGGCAAAGTGCCCTTTACCTCTACGACGCACACGAGGGCGGGGTCGGCTATGCGGAAAAGATCTGCGAGAAATTCGCGGAGGCGCTCGCCCTCTGCCGCGACATCATCCGCGATTGCGATTGCGAAGCGGGCTGCCCGGCCTGCGTGCCGCCCCTGCCGCCCGGCGTGCAGAACGAGGAACTCGAACGGCTGCTGATCGAATCCAACGCCGCCGTCGCCTGCGCGGAAAGCCTGCTCGATGTGCTGCTCGACGGCACCATCACCCTGCCGGACATCATCACCCTCGAACGCGACCGCGGCCCCGCCGCCCCGCCACCGCCCGAGGACGAGGAGGCGAAGAAGCTCGCCACCCGCCTGCACAAGGCCGCCGGCATCCTCAAGCGCAAACGCGAACGGGAACACTGATCGGCATTGACCCGTGACCTTCCGATGCCTTACCGTACGTAAGGAGCCAACCATGATCGCCACCATGACATCCAAAGGACAATTGACCCTGCCGAAAGCGGTGCGTGACCGGTTGCGGCTGCGGGCCGGCGACCGGCTGGAAATCGTACTCCGCGAGGACGGACGGTTCGAGGCCTTCGTGAAGGATCAACCGGTCACCGCGCTCAAGGCCTTGATCCCCCCGCCGCGGCGCGGGATCACCGCCCGGCAAATGGATGACGCGATTGCCCGCGGCGCCCGGGGTGACCGGTGATCGGCCTGGACACGAACGTACTCGTCCGGTACATCACGCAGGATGGCCCGGAATCCGCCCGGGCCAATGCGCTGCTGGAGCGGAAGACCGCCGGGAGCGAGGCTTTTTTCATCACCACCATCACCCTGTGTGAACTGGTGTGGGTGCTGAACCGGGCCTACCGCTACCGCCGCGACCAGATCTGCCGCATCCTTCAAGGCGTGCTGAAAACCGACTGTTTCGTCATCGAATCCGCGGAACTGGTCAACGAAGCCACCCGCCACTACGCGAAAGGTCCGGCGGATTTTTCCGACTACCTGATCGCACAGGTGAGCCGTGCGCATGGCGCGGAACCCGTCGCGACCTTCGACCGCAAGGCCGGCACGTCGAACCTGTTCAAGCGAATCTAATCACGGAGAAGCCACCATGCCCCTCACCCGTTTCAGCGTATCCCTCGACGAGAACCTGGTCGCCCGCTTTGATGCCAAGATCAGGAAGGAGCACTGCCCGACGCGCTCGAAGGCGATCGGCGACCTGATCCGGGCCAGCCTGGTCCAGACCGAGTGGCGCACCGGCTCGGAAGTCGCCGGCGCGGTGGTGCTGGTGTACGACCACCACGAGCGGAACGTGATGAAGAAACTGACCGAGGTCCAACACGACGTGCAGGACGCGATCATATCCACCCAGCACATCCACCTCGACCACCACCACTGCCTGGAAATCATCGCGGTACGCGGCAAGCCCGCCCGCATCGACGCGCTGGTCAAACGCCTGAAATCGGTGAAGGGCCTCAAGCACGTTTCGTTGTCGGCCGGCACCACCGGCCGCCGTCTCTGATCCGGCCCGGCGCCGGTTCGCGCCTTCACCCCATGACCGCTTCCGACCACATCCGCCGCGCCCTGCTCCACCTGCCCGGGTTCGGGCCGAAAAAGGTCGAGGCCCTGCGCTCCGCCGGGGTCGCGACCTGGAACGACCTGCTGCACCGCGAGCACTTGGAACTCCCCGGCCTCGACGACAATGCACCGGCCTGGGTCAAGGCGATCCGCCGCGACGAGGCCGCCCTTGCCGCCGGCGACCTGGCCCACCTCGCGGCCACGCTGCACCGTTCCGACCACTGGCGTATCCTCGCCGATTTCCGCGACCGCGCCACCTACCTCGACATCGAGACCTCCGGTGACCAGCTGCGTCCGGAGATCACCCTGATCATCGTCAAGCACCGCGGCGCTTTGCATACCTTCACCGCGGAACACAACCTCGACGCCTTCCTTCCGCTGCTCGACGAGATCACCCTGCTCGTCACCTTCAACGGCGCCTCGTTCGACGTGCCCCAGCTCGAGAACCACTTTCACATTCCGCTGCGCGACCTCGCCCACATCGACCTGCGCTGGTCGTGCTACCACGCCGGCCTGCGCGGCGGGCTGAAGGAGATCGAACGGGCCATCGGCCTGGTCCGCCCCGCCGACCTGGTCGGCATGGACGGCGGCGAAGCCGACTGGCTGTGGCGCCGCTGGAAGGATTGCGGGAAACCGGAGCTGTTGCGCCGCCTGACCCGCTACTGCGCCGCGGATGTGATCGGCCTCGAACACCTCGCCCGCTGGCTGTTCGCCCACCTCGGCAGCGAACCGTACCCGGCCTACCAGTGGGACGACCTGCGCCACCTGCCCGCCAACGATCCCGCGCCGCTCCCTCAAAACGCACCGATCGCCCCACCCTCACGCCCCGACCACCACCTCCGCGACCGCCTGCGGCGCAGCCTGCGCTCGTCCTAAACCCCCAAAAGGGGTCAGCCCTCACTATTTACACAAACGCGACCTAACGGGGTTTATTCGCTTTACGCACACGGCCAAGGACGAGCGGAACGGATCCGGCGCTGTTAGCGCGCGGGTTTGGGTTCCTCGAGACCGGAGAGGATGCTGATGATGTGGGGCAGGAGTTGTTTCTTGCGGCTGACCACGTTGCCCATTTCGAACAGCCGCTCCTCACGCGGAGGGTAGTCCACCGCCTCGATGAAATCGTGCTGGCCCGAGACCAGCAGCATGCTGTTCTGGCGGGTCAGGTCGGTGACCATCAGCGCGACGAAGTGGTACCGGCGCTCGGCGACCAGGTCATCCAGCGCCTGCTCGATCTCCGCCTTGCGCTCCCAGAACCGTTCGAGTCCGTTCTCCTCGACCTGGGCAATGGCGAAACGCCACGCGCCCTCGGTGTACTCCTTGCAGTCGAGGCGGACCGCCTTGTCCGGCGAGTACATTTCCAGCGCCGAACCGGCGGCGAAGAAATCGGCGGCAAAGCGGTCGATGTCGATGCCCGCGGTCGAGGCGATCCAGTGCAGCATGGCGCGATCGACCTCGGTGGTGGTGGGCGAGGTGAGTTTCAGCGTGTCGGAGATCATACCCGCGGCGAGGCAATACGCGACGCCCTTGTCCGGGGTCAGGTTGCTGCTGCGGTAGAACCGGGCGACGATGGTGCAGGTCGAGCCGACCGGCTCGTTGTGGAAACGGATCGGTTCGCGCGAGACCAGCCCCCCGCCGAGCCGGTGATGGTCGATCACCTCGAGGATGTCCGCCTCTTCGGCCCCAGTCACCGCCTGGTTGATCTCGTTGTGGTCGACCAGGATCAGTTGCGTGGGCTGCGGGGCGACCAGGTCGGACTTGGAAAAGACCCCGACCAGCCGCTTGGCATCATCGATCACCGGAAACAGGAACTGCGTCGATTTCTGCACCTGCTTGCGCACATCGTGGACCAGCGTGTCCTCGGAAAAACTGAGGTAGCCATGGTCGATGGCGCGGGTAATGCGTTTGGCGCCGCGCATGAGGAGCGTGGTGGTGGCGGTATCGAGCGCGCTGGTCAGCACCGACACGCCGCGTTCGCGGGCGAGGGAGATCAAACCACTGGACAGCTGATAACCGCCGGTGACCACCAGGCTGCGCACACCGTATTCGATGGCCGGGAGCTGCACGGTCGGCCGGTCGCCGGCGACGATCACCAGGTTCGCCGCCGGAAACTGGTGCATCCGCTTGGTGAAGTTGTCGGCGCTCATGGCGCCGACCATCACCGTCAGTGTTTCCTCGCGGTCGGGATCCACCTCGTGCTGGAACGAGCCGTGCACGACCTTGGCGATACGGCGAAGGCTCGACTCGATGTTGCGGTTGTCGATCGGGTCATCGCTGTCGGGCAGGAGCAACTCGAGCAGGTTGAGCAGGGAGCACATGCCAGCGAGGTTGCCGCCGTCATCGAGCACCGGGATGGCGCGCAGGCTTCGTTGGCGCATCCGCTCGTAGACATCGACCAGCGAGTCATTGGTCCCGGCCGAGACCACGTCGCGCCGGCAGATGCGCCCGGCGCGCGGCCGGACATCGAGCAGCACTTTCGGGGGCTCGACCCCGGCGCGTTCCAGCGCCATCCGGGTACGGGCATTGGCATCGCCGCAGGCCGCGGCCACGGCATCGGGCCGCGAGGTGGCGCGCAGATAGTCCGCATAACCGATGGCCGAGCAGATGGCATCGGTGTCGGGGTTCTTGTGGCCAATCACGTAAACGGTCATACCGGCTCCTGGGTGCGTGCGGCGCCAACGTCGAGTCCTGCGCCGGTGAATTCATACTGCAAGATACTGATCACATAGAGGGCGGCCGTTTCACTGCGCAACACCTGGTCGCCGAGCGATACCATGCGGGCACCGGCATTCCGTGCCGCCGCGCGTTCGCGTGCGGTGAGATCGCCTTCGGGGCCGACCAGGAAAGCCACCCGGCGCGGACGGCGGGATCGGGACGCCTCGATCACCTGGCGAAGCGGCAAGCTATCCGGGTCCAGCGAGCAGGTCATCAGCAAATCGAACGGCGGCATCGACGCCAGATAATCGAGGAGCGGGCGAACAGGATGTACGTCCGGCATCCACCAGCATCCGCTTTGCTTGGCCGCGCTGAGCACGATCTTGTTCCAGCGTTCGCGCTTGCCCGCATCCTCTCCGGCTTTCAGTCGCACCACGGCCTGGTCGCTGACCACCGGAACGACATGCCGGACCCCCAGTTCGGTGGCTTTTTGCAGGATCAGGTCCATTTTCTGTTCGCGCGGCAAGGCTTGGATCAAGGTGATTTCGACCGGGGGCGGCTGTCGGCTGGATTGCTGGAGGATCTGCAGGTGCGCCTCCTTGCGGGTGGTGGCGGTGATGAGGGCGAGGGCTTGGCGGCCGCGCCCATCCATGAGGGTCACCTGCTCGCCGGGCTCACTGCGCACGACATGCAGCAGGTGGTGGGCCTCTTCGCCGGAGAGGATTACATCCTCGGCGGACCAGCGTTCGGCGTCGACGAAATAGCGCATACGGGGATCATGGCCGAATCATCCGGCGATTTCCAGCCATTGGACACATCCTTGCGGGAATTTTCCGAGGTGTGGACAACGCCACGGCAAGGGTCATGCGTTCCGCTGGTCCCGCTTGTGATAGAACTGCTCGGCTACCCGCCGTGCCGATTTCAATTGCGGGTAGGTATCCTCGGTGCATTCGGCGGCGAAGGCCTCAAGTGCCTTGCGCTGGCGGCGATCGAGGTCCGTGGGAACCTCCACCACTACCCGCACGTGCTGATCACCGGGGCGGCCGCCGTTGACGCCGGTGATGCCCTTGCCTTTAAGCCGCAGGACGGTGCCGCTGGCGGTGCCGGAGGGGATTTTCAAGCTGGCATAGCCTTGCACGGTCGGAACCTCGATGCTGCCGCCGAGCACGGCGACATCAAACGGGATCGGCATTTCGACGATCACATCATCGCCGTGGCGCTGGAAAAACGGATGCGGCTTCACATGCACCACGACATACAGATCGCCCGGAGGGCCGCCTCGGGCACCGCCTTCGCCTTTGCCGGCCAGGCGCAACCGCGAGCCGGTTTCGACACCAGCCGGGATACGCAGGGTGATGTTCTTCCGGGTCTTTACCCGGCCTTCGCCGCGGCATTCGCGGCACGGGTTGGTGATCGTTTCGCCGGCGCCGTTGCACGACGGACAGGTTTGGCGCACCTGGATGAAGCCATTGCCCATGATCACGCTGCCACTGCCATTGCACCGGCGGCACGACTCGCGTTTGCTGTCCGCGCCGAGGCCGGAACCGTGGCAGGTCGGACATTCGTCCATCAGCGACAGGGTCATCTCGTGCTGCGAACCGAACACGGCCTCCTCGAACTCGATCTCAAGGTCATAGCGCAGGTCGGCCCCGCGCATCGAGGCATCGCGCGACGCGCGGCGGCCACCGCCCCCGAAGAAGTCGTCGAAAATGCTGCCCCCGCCGCCCATCGCGCCCATGAAGGTGCGCAGGGCCTCCTCGAGGTCGATGCCGCCGCCAAAGCCGCCGCTGAACCCGCCACCGCCTCCGCCGGGGCCGAACGCGGCCGACCCGAACTGGTCGTAGCGCTGGCGTTTGTCCGGATCGCTCAGGATCTCGTAGGCCTCGGTGATTTCCTTGAACTTCTCCTCGGCTTCCTTGTTGCCCGGATTCTTGTCGGGGTGGTACTGGATGGCCAGTTTGCGGTATGCTTTCTTCAGTTCCTCGGCCGATGCGTCGCGGGCCACTCCCAGCGTGGCGTAGAAATCCTTATTCTTCGGGGCCATGGCTAGTTCCCATCCGCGGCGGGGCCGCTGGAGACGACGACCTGGAGCGGGCGGATCAGCTTGTCGCCGAGTTTGTAGCCGCGCCGCGTTTCCGCGATGACCACATCGGCCGGGTACTCGTCGCTGGGCAGGTGGCTGATGGCCTCGTGCTGGTGCGGATCAAACACCGCCCCCGGGGCGACGGTCAACACGGTCACGCCCTGCTTCTTCAGCACGCCGAGCAACTGGTCATAGACCAGCTTGAACCCGTCGAGCACGGAGGCCGGAGTGCTGTGCTTCGCCGCGGTGGCAAGGCCCAGCTCGTAGTGATCGACCACGGCGAGCAGTTCCTTGATGACCGATTCGGTGGCGAAGGCTTGCCATTCCTGACGTTCGCGGGCGCTGCGTTTGCGGAAGTTGTCGAAGTCGGCCTGTAGGCGGAGCAACCGGTCCTTCAACTGGGTGGCCTCACCCGGGGCGGAAGCCGTTTCGGCCGGAATGGGTTCCGGGGTGGCGGCCTCGGTCGGCTCCACCGGGATCGTGCCATCCGCCACGGTTTCGTCGGCATGGGCATTGGCTGGTATATCGTTCGTGTTCATAACGCACCTCACACACGCAAAAGGGTGAATAGCCGGAGACCGCAAGGCCTTTCCCGGCACGGAAGCGGTGGATTATACCACAACGGGGGGAATTACAAGAGTTTCGTGACGCGCAGGCAGTTGCCGGAGCTGGTGCCCCGCTCGTAGGTCACGTCGTCCACGAACTTCTGGATGATAAACATGCCGAGGCCGCGCTGGCGCTCGTGCTGGAGGTACTCCTCCGGGTCCACCACGTTTTGGGTCTCGAAATCGAACCCTTTGCCGCGGTCAAACACCTCGATGACGATCCGGTCCTTGCACTGCATCAGGTTGATCCGCAGGCCGGGGTGGTTTGGATTGTTCAGGGTGGCGCTTTCCCCGCCATAACTGTGCTCAATCACATTCGCGCAGGCCTCATCCACGGCCATTTCCAGTTGTGCGGCCTTGAATTCGGACATGCCGGCGCGGGCACTCATGTCGATGACCGACTGGCGGATCATCCGCAGGTAGCTGTAACGGCATGGAAGGTGCAGGGTTACGAACCCCTCCAGTGCCATCTCCTGTTCGTCCGGTTGCGGCTCGTTCATGACGGGCATTATCCTTGGGAAAACTTGCTTACGGCCAGATGGGTATCCGGAAAGATCTGCAACATTTTGTCGAAACCGAGCAATTCGACAATGCTGAAGATTTTCGGGGTCAGCGCAGCCAACTTCAGGTCCCCGCCCTGCTCGCGCACGCGGCGGGCAAACCCGATCAACGCGCCCAGCGAGGCGCTGTTGATATAGTCGAGGTTAGCGCAATCGAGCACGATGCGGTTGCGCTGGCGGTCGCGCAACTGGCTGAAGGCCTGCTCGAGGCGGGGGAAGGAGTAGGCATCCAACGCGCCGTCGAGGCGAAGAATGTCCACGGTGGCCACGGTTTCATGCTTGATTTGACATTCTCTCATAGCAGTTCGGATAGGATTACTCTTTTGTGATGTGGAGCGCAAGCAAAGTCATGTCGTCGTATTGGGAGTCATCGCTGACGAACCGCTGAATCCGCTGACGGACATTGTTCAGCAGGCTGTGAGCACCCTCGGAGGAGGAAAGGCTGCAGGCTTCGATGAAGGAGTCCATGCCCCATTCCTCTTTGGCTGCGTTCATGGCTTCGGTGATGCCGTCGGTATACAGGACGACCAGATCGCCCCGTCCCAGGGTGACGGATTGCTCGGTGATAACCTGGTCAAACGTATCGGGATCGACCAGGCCGATGGCCACGCCGCTGGACTCCACAAATTCGACATGGCGGTTGGCCCGGACGATCAGGGGTTTCTCGTGACCGGCCCGGGCGACCACCAGTTCGCGGGTCTGCAGGTCGAGGATCATGTAGATCATGGTGACAAACATATCCTCGGAGATGTCGCCGGTCATCGTATGGTTGAGCGAGCGTAACAGGTCGGCCGGGCGGAGGAATCCGCGGGCCTGGGCACGCAGCACGCTGCGGCAAACCGACATCAGCATCGCCCCGCCGATGCTCTTGCCGGATACGTCGGCGATGGCGATCCCGATATGCCGGTCATCGAGTACGATCACGTCGTAGTAATCGCCGCCGATTTCGCGGGCCGGTTGGTTAAAGGCGGAAAGTTCGATCCCGTCGATCTTCGGCAGCTCCTTCGGCAACAGCGAATACTGGATCTGCCGGGCCAGCGAAAGGTCGTGGTCCATCCGTTTCTTCTCGTCGAGCGAATCGCGCAGGCCCGCATAATAGACCGCTGCCGAAGCCTGATCGGCCAGCGCCTGAAGCAGGTTCATGTCAGTTTCCAGGAACGCCTTGCCATCCACCCGGTTCACCACCGACAATACGCCGAGCACATGCTGGTGAAACCGCATCGGCACGAGGACCAGCGAATGGATACGGAGGAAGTCGAGCGGATGGCGCGGCACCCGCGGATCGCACTCGGCATCGGCGACCAGCAACGGGGTGCCGAGATCGGCCACCGTGCCGATCAACCCCTCGCCCTTCTGGATCAGCCGCGTGCGCACGATGTTCTCGATATGCTTGGATTTGCTCACCGCCACATCCAGGCTGCCGCCAAGGTCGCTGACCAGCGGAGGAAACACCCCGGTGATCGCCCGGGCCTGCAACGACTCCCCGTTCGGTTCGACCAGGTAGATCGCCCCAGCGGAGGCTCGCGTGGTGCGCAGGGCGTAATACAGCACCCGCTTGAGCAGGAGATCCGGCTCAATCTGCTCTGTTTCGGCGAACACTTCACCGACATCGTGGACAAATCCGAAAATGACTTCCTTCTCCTGGAGGAGTTGTTCGGAAATGCGCCGCTGGCGCTGCCAGCGGAAATACATGAAGGCCCCGCCGGCGGCGAGCAAGAGGTTCGTCAGGGCGAAGACCAGGATGAGGGTTTGATCGACGCCGGCTTCGCCCATGATCAACCCATGCCAGGTTGGCCGCCGGTCTTGCGTGCCACTTCCTCACGGAGGAAGATCAGCACATCCTTGAACTGCGGGAGATTCTCCGGGACCAGATCGACCAGATTTTCATGCGCCGCGAGCATCGTCTGCAGCGTTTCGACATCCTGGCAGGAGCCGGGGTCCAGTTGCTCGCGGGACAACCGGCCGTTCAGCACGGCGGCATGGGCATCGGGAGTTTGTCCGACTTCGAAGGCGTGAATCAATTGATCAAGTCCGAGCGTCGCCAGCAGGCCACGTGTCCGTGGCGTGCAGTTCACCATCACGATGCGGCCTTGGTACCCCTTCATTTTCGAGGCCACCCCCGCCAGCACACCCATAAACGTGCTATCCATCCCGATGCAGTGCTGCATGTCCACGAGCATCAGCACGAGGCGGGATTGCACGACGGTTTCACCAAACTGCTTGAGGGAGGCACTGATCTTGAAAGAGCCGCGGCCCTCCACGCGGACCAGTGCCGTTTTACCGGAAATGGCTACGAAGGCCTGGTCCGAGGAGGCTTTCGGGTCGGCACTCACGCATTCACCCCCATATGGAAAGCGGAAAGGCGTGAGGGTACACGGCGGCTGTCATCAACCGTGCGCGGTCGAACCCGCTCCAGCCCGTCGAACATTCCGTGGTGAGCGTTACACATCAAGAAAAAGCTAGCACCCGGTTTTCGGCGTGTCAACCGCGGTGGTAAAGCGTGTCGTGACTCTATGAAAATGTCCCCTTGCGGATTCGTTAACAATGTCCCCATCAAACGCCTTCACACGGGTGAGGCGCGACGGCAACCTTGGCATTGAGTATAAAAGCACGGCGGAGGTTGGAGTTGGTGAGCCGGGTAGAGGGCGTACCACGACGTTTAAGCAATGCGCCGAATAGTTGTCGCTGTGTTCTTGGAACACCGAGCGGATGTTGAACCAACCGCGGAAGCCGCGGCGTGCGGACTTGGATCACCGAGCACGAGGCCATTCCTCCCCGCAGGACTTGGAGTCGCACGGTGAGCTTACCCCGACGATCAACCGCAAGAGCGCGGAGCTTCGCCGCGTCACCTCGTGGGACATGTTCGATCGTGCTATTTCCTGTAAACATCTTTTCGGTTTCCGACCCTAAGAATGAGTACGATCAAAAGCATCTTTTCGGATTTCGTAGAAGACACAATACACGCCGATACGAATCCGCATGGCATCGTCACCAGAAAGTTTCTTGCTGTCAGGTGGGCGAGGGTTTCCGGCTAATCCCTCGATCCGATTCAGAATCCGATTCGCGTCCTGCTTGGGAATAGTTCTAAATCTTTCCGAACGCTGGTGGCAAATCCGGCCCGCTATGATGCCATCTTTCTTCAGCTGCCCCAGAAATGCCTCAAATCCAATGGTTTTCTCCTGCCGCCGTTTTTGATCTCGTGAAGGTCTTCAAGGTCTTCGGTTAGGCTGGCCCGAGTGAGGTGGCCCCCATTGCTTGGACAGGGAACAAGGTTTGACTGTATATAAACCGGGGCCGTGGGGAAAGGTTTTTGCCGCTTTCGAGAATGGGCCCTTATAGCTCGTCGGAGAAAGTGGCAAAAAACCGCGCTCGGAGTTGGCCGGTCATGACGCCTCCTGCATCAGGGTGGCCCCGTGGATCTCGGCCGGCGTACGGCCGTCGAGGGCGGAGTGCGGCCGGACGTGGTTGTAGAACCGAAAGTAGGCGGCCAGGTGGTGGCGAAGCTCGTTGATCGAGCCGTATTCCCGGCGATAGACTTCCTCGTACTTGACCGTGCGCCATAGGCGCTCGACGAACACGTTGTCCATCGCTCGTCCGCGGCCATCCATGGAAATCCGCACCCCATGGACCTTCAGCTCGTTCGTCCAGGCCTCGCGGGTGTACTGACAACCCTGGTCGGTATTCATGATACCGGGCGCACCGAACAAGGCGATCGCATGCCGCAGCGCCTTCAGACAAAAGGCGGTATCCAAGGTGTTGGAGATCTCCCAGGCCAACACCTGACGGCTATGCCAGTCCATGATCGCCACCAGATAGACGAAGCCGCCCTCCATGCGGATATAGGTGATATCCGAACACCACGCCTGCTGCGGCCGTTCAATGAGCTGCGACTTCATCAAATAGGGATAAACCACATGTCCCGGTGCGGGTTTCGAGGTGTTGGGTTGAGGACACTGGGCCTCCAAGCCCATCTTCCTCATCAGGCGGATCACCCGTTTACGGTTCACCACCACACCCTCACGGCGCAACGCCCGTACCATCTGGCGCGCTCCATAAAACGGGTACTCCGTGTAGCGTTGGTCAATCCGGTTCATCAGGACCAGTTCCGCCTCGTCGACGGCCACCGGGCGGTAATAGGCGGTTGAGCGGGGTAATGGCAGTAAATCGCATTGGCGGACGATGCTCAGCGCCGGATGGTCGGCCTCAATCATGGCCCGTTTTCCCTCCAGGGAGCAGACCGAGCTGAGTAGCTTTTTTTTCAACCAGTCCCGCTCCACTTCGAGCTGACCGATCTTCTGGAAAAGTTGAGCCTCCCGCTCCTGCCAGCTTTCCACCTCTTTCTCCCGCTTTCGGCCTTTGGAAAACAATCCGGGAAGCCGTTCCAGCAACCGCGCCTTCCACTGGGATACCTGCACCGGCAAGACATCGTACCGGCTGGCGATCTGGGCAATCGCTTCCTGTTCCTTCAAGGCCTCCAAGGCCACCTTGGCTTTGAACTCATCCGTAAATGCGCGGCGCTTCGTCGACATAGTCGTGGTCTCCTCTGGTAGGGTATTTCATAGCTTCAAACCCTGTCCAGTTTTCGGGGACCACTTCATTGAGGCTAACGGCAAATCGCAGCGGCGGCCGCTTCGGCCGTCCGCCTGGCGATGCGTGTT
>CALBHI010000062.1 GCA_937894535.1 uncultured Verrucomicrobiota bacterium | reverse complement strand
GTATTTGATGAAAATGGTGGCTCCTTCGAGTCCGATGCTGCCGCGCGGCGAGGTCAGGCTGGCGGTCTGGCCGCGCTCCCAATCGATGTTGGTGAAAACCACCTGTCCCGAGCTGTCATCGTCGAAAAACAGGGTATAGCCGTCCTCGGACAAGCGGACCGGGATATCAACCGCCTGACCCACCTGTCCGGTGCGGGTGAAGGTCACGAACTTCGTTTCTCCGCGCACCAGTTCAAACGCCACCGGTTGATAACGGTACTGGTTCTTGTAAATGGTCAGCAACCCGCCCTGGATGGTCACGCGCACGATGTCGCCGAACCGCGCATCCCGGTACAACGCGGCCAGGCGTTCCTGCTCGGCCTGCGACGCCGCCTGCTGCGCCATGCGCTGCTCCGCTGCCCGCGCCGCCTGCTCCTGCCGCCGCATCTCGTCGATTTCGTACTGACGCGCCCGGTACTCCGCCTGCTGTTCCGGTGGAAGCGACTCCCACTGTTCCTTGCTCAACCCCAACGGATACGTCGCGCACCCGGCGCAGAACAGGATGAGCATCAAGCCCAATGAGGCGGCCGTTGTAGTAGCGCCTCCGCGGGGCGCACGTTGTGCTGGTTTGATCATGACTTTCCTCCCGAGGCGCCATCATACCGCTCGTGCGGCATCAACGCGACTTCCGAAAAATGGTGCTCCACCCCTCCCCAGGGCCGGTAATCCCACAAAATTTCCTCGCCCTCGTGGATGTCGCGCGATGCGATGGTCGAATCCCCGTCGTCATCGAGAATGCAGTTGGGGTTTTCCGCATGATTGGTATGGCGATCATCATCGAGGCTGGTCACATAGACCCTGCTGCGGGGATCAAAATACGAATAGTACAGGATCTGCTGGCGCGCGAAGGTCGGCAGCGCTATCAGTTGCTCCGGTGTGAAGGTCTGGTCATAACCGCGGCGGAATTCCCAGATACGCGTCCCTTTCGGGATGAACTGCCGGGCAATCAGTCCCTGGCCATGAATCGTGCTCGGACCTTTGGTCGCATGAACGAGTAACATAATGTCTCCCTTGATGATTAGATGTAAATGGCCATGATGCGCTCCCCGATGACCCGCACCTCGATCAGCGTGCGTCCGTTCAATTCGTGATGCTGGATCAGATCATCGCGGGCCGGATCAATCAGGACGAAGCCGTCCACCCGGATCTCCGGGGCGGTCGGCGCCAGGGCTACCTCCCGCTGAAAGGCTTCTTCGGTATCGGGCATGAAGTGGATCATCATTTCCTTGTGGCTCCCTCTTGCCGGTATAGACGCACAACCGGGGGAAATCTCTCCACGTATGATCGGCAAGATCCAAGAATAACACCCGCGAAGATTTTCGCCGTGTCGGCGTCTTTACCGGTAACCCGTTGAAAGGATTCCTCAATGCATGCTCGATCCCGTTCCGTTCGTTGGTTGGTGTTGGCTGCCGGCTTGACGGCCTCGATTCACCTTGTTGGTTGCCGTCGCGGAGGAGGCGTGGCGGTAGACCAGGTCGCCTTTACCCGTGACGGGGAAGCCTGGTCGGTGTCGGGCATCCTTCGTTCCGCTGAATTCAGCCCCGAGGTGGCGTGTACGTTGCTCTATCCGCTTACGCTGCGTTGTGCCTTGTCGCTGGAGTCCGGAGACCAGATCGAGCAACCGTTGCGCCTGGTTGTGGTGGGTGGAACGCAGGCCTTGCCGGTCGATCCCGATACCCGCCGGTTTGCCCTCGCCGCCAGGATCCCCGATCAGATTCGCGATATGGATGGCCTGGTCGCCGCCGTGAATAGCCACTTGGCCCTGAATCCCGGCAACCGGTTGCGGGTGACGGCCTGGTCGCTGGATTGCCAGGCGGAGTTGAACGTCGACCAACCGGATCAATCGACCCGGTACATGCTGATGTCTGCCACCGATGTGCGTTCCGGGAGTTTTTCCCGCGCGAATGCCGGGTTGGGTGATGTTGTCCGCGGTACTCCGGTGCTTGCCTCCGATGTCAATCCGGAGGCGGTCGCTTTGCTTGTCCGGGCTTTTGGCGGCGTTTTCCCGTCGGAGTAAAGGATTCTCGTGGCGGGCAACATACGTTGACCAATCACCGGATAAACGATGCTGGACAGGGATCAGAAATACGATATGAAGCAAGAGGCAAGGGGGGTTGTGTATGAAATCGCGGTATAAGGGTGTTTTCCCGTTGAATGGCGGTCGTGGTTTGGCTCGCTGCTCCAAACAGATGCCATGGGTTCTCGTTGTCGCCTCGTTCCTGTTGTGCGGGTGCTCGCGCCCCCTGCCATTGCAGGTCTTGGTTCCTCCGGGGGCCACGATTGAAAAGGGACAACCCGTCTACGTGGACAAGGTCTTGGCCGGAGAGGTCGCGTCCGTTACGCAAGAGGGTGGCGACCATGTGGCCAATCTGCTGATCAAGGACGCATCGGCGATGCAGATGCTCAAGGTCGGATCGCTGTACCTCCCGTCCACCGGCAAGGTCCAAATCACCACCGAGGCGGTTGAGCCCGGAGCCCAGCTGCTTCCCCGCGGGTCCCGTATCGCATCGTCCTCGACCCTTGGGGTCATGGTCAAGAAGTGGAGTACCAAGTCCACGGTGATGTCGATCGGTGTAGCGCTTGCCGCCGTGGTCGTGCTTTGGTTGGTTTTCCGCTCGCTGGTAGGCACGGCCGGATTGATCCTGTGTGCGGCCCTGGCGGCCGTTCTCACCCAGGCCGTGTTTTTTCATGCCATCCCGTATGTTGAAAAGGTGCTTAACCGGATCGGTCCTCCCGCCGCCGAAGGCCAGGCCCTCGTTCCACCGGAGGCACCCGCCAAGCCAGCTCCCCAGGGTGAGGTCGTTTTGCCGTCCCCCGGCGACGTGATTCAGAAGGCGCATGCCAGCATTCAGGAGATGATCGTTTCCAGGCCTTCGCCGGCGGTGGTCACCTGGTGCATCCTGTTTGTCGGCCTGTTCATCCTGCTCAACATCGTGTTGGGGAAAGTTGCCCGTGTCTGGAAGTCCTGATGGTGAGCCCTGGGCGGTGTCGCCGGTGACGCGTCCCGCCATCGACCTCCGGTGGTTGATCGGCGTTTTGCTTGTGGCCAACGCAGTCTGCTTGTTCGTGGGATTGACCGGTGATTCCATCACGGTGGGAACCACGATGCGGAAGAACATAGCCGGCATCAGCGTGCGGCTGCTGGACACCCGCGAGACGTTTTCGATTCTTTCCTCGATCGGCAAGCTGTGGACGGGGGGGAATATCTTCCTGGCCGTGGTCATCTTGCTCTTCTCGGTGCTTTTCCCGATCGCCAAGCTGGGTGCCAATGCCGCCATCTGGTTCCGGTTGATGTGGCCGCGGCACCAGTCGCCCGGATGGATGAGCCGTACCGCGCATGCGCTGCATGCCCTGGGTCGCTGGTCGATGCTGGACGTGTTTGTTGTCGGCATTCTTTGTGTCTGGGGCAAGCTGGGCGATGTGACGCGCTTTATCGTCGAGCCGGCGTTGTATTGGTTCTTTGTCGCCGTGCTCGTGAGTATGGCCAATGCGCTGCTCACGGAGAAGGTGATCAACTCCCGGGGCCAACAGGTTGCTGGAGTTTGCGGAGAGCGAACGGGTTGAGGCGGCAGTGCTGTTGGTGACCGCGCCGGCGCGGTGAAGCCTTGGCAGGGCCTTGTCCGTACGGAAAGGGTGCCTGTGCCGGTGCGGCTTCCTTGCGGCCGGTTTTGTCGGTGCATCGCCTTGAGCCGTGTGTGTGAATCCGGTAATGTCCTCGCGGAGGTTTGCTCATGCATCCGATCGATTACAAACTGCTGTCGCTGCTCAAGCAGGGCGAGACCCTGCGCATTGTCCTTTCGCGACCCGCCGGCGAGTCCCTCTTTTCCTTCGCGTTGGAAACGCAGGGGGTCCTGGGAAAGCCGAGCAAGGAGTTGACCCAGCGGATGTCGATCGTGCTGGGGGCCTTGAAGCGCCAGGGATATGATTACTCCTGCCGGGTCCACCGTCCCCATCCGGAATACCATCGCTATACCTGGCTGCAGGTGATCCCCCGCACGCGGGACCTCGCCGCCAGTGCCGACGGACGCCTCGGCTTCGGTTTGAGCAAAACAACGGGATCACCCACCAGCGTAACCATCCGCACTCCCGCGCTCGGCGCGGTCCAGCCGCCCAACCTGGTCGCCTTCGCCACCGAGTTCATCGAACAGGTTCCGCAGATCGAGGTGGTGGAATTGGCCTTCACCCGGCACGTGCTGGACGACAAGTGGGAGAAGGTGCTCGCCTCGTCGCTGTCCCTCGGCTTCAACGAACTCATGGGCGTGATCGACCGCAAGGACTACAGCGCCGCCCTTCAGCAGTTCCTTTCCCTGTGGCTGGTGCGGAAATTCGGGTGGCATATCGGCATCCGGGCCGGCATCACCCGCGGACGGGCCGTTCCCCGGGCTGCGCTGGAATTGCTCGGCCGCGAGATCTACGACACCGAGTGCGATATCCGCACTACGGTGCGCGGCGGCAAGGGCAAGGCCCCGGAAATGGACTTGTCCATGGCCTACCCCGACGGGTGGAAATTCCCCCGCCTGCTGCCTCCGAAGCAACTGCGCCAGCGGCTGAACCTCGCCACCACCCACAACACCTACCTGCCGGCGCTTCCCCGCCACGGCATGCACATCGGGGAGATTGATGGCGATCCTGTGCGGCTGTCCGCCGACGTGCGCGACCGGCATACCTACATCGTTGGCGCGACCGGCACCGGGAAGAGTACCCTGCTGACACGGATGATCCGGCATGACATGGAGAAGGGAGAGGCCGTGGTATTGCTGGACCCGCACGGCGACCTGTTCCGGGATGTTGTCAAACTCGTCCCGAAGTCGCGCGCGGGCGATGTGCTGGTGGTCGATCCGAATGATCCCGCCGATCCGGTTGGCTTCAACATCTTTGATGTTCCGCGCGATGCCATCCACGAGCGCCGCGTGGATTTCGTGGTCAACGAGTTTGTCTCGTTTTTCCAGAGCATCTGGGACAATCCCGAAGCATTCGGGCCGATGTTCGAGCTGTATTTCCGCAACACCATCATGTTGATGATGTGCCAGTCCGGACCGTCCCCCTCGCTGGTCCAGTTTGAGCGCATCATGACCAACACCACCCTCCGGCAGAATCTGTACAGCACCTGCACCAATCCCATGGTCGTGGAGTTTTGGCGGAAAAATGCCGAACAGGTCGGCGGAGAAGCAGCGTTGGCGAACATCGTTCCCTATATCACCAGCAAGGTGTCGCCGCTGATCCAGGCGAGTTTCCTCGGGCGTATGCTCGGCCACGAACGGAACGAACTGGCCCTGGACGAACGGCTGGATGCGGGCGGGATCGTGTTGGTGAACCTGAACAAGGGCATGCTGGGCGCGCGGGGAAGCAGCTTGCTGGGATCCCTGCTGACCAGCCAGATCTTTGCCGCCGGGCTCAAGCGGAGCCTCCAGTCCAATGGAACGCGCAAGCCGGTGAATGTGTACATCGACGAGTTCCAGAATTTCGTGTCGGAGAACATCGCCGCGATGTTCTCCGAGGCCAGGAAGTTCGGATTGCGGATGCACGTCGCCAACCAGCACCTCGGTCAGCTGAACGGGAACCGGGGGCGGCAAAGCGTGGTGGACGCGATCCTCGGCAACGTCGGCAACATGATCTTCTTCCGCCTGGGGGTGCCTGATGCCGAGCGCCTGGAGAAGTTCTGCGAACCCTTCACCCGAAAACAGATGCAGGAACTTCCCAACTACCACGCCCTCGTCCGCCTCCTCACCCCCGAAGGTCCGATCGCGCCGGTGGTGATGAAGACCCTGCCGGCGTGACGCGGACCGGATGAACCCGGGCTGTACCGCTTACCCTGTCGTGCAGTCGATTCCCGACAGGTCGGGCGTCGTGAAGGCAATCACGATCAGGGCATCGCCCTCCTCCATCGTGAACTTGTTGTTCTCGCCCTTGGGATTGATCAGGCACTCTCCGTTCTTGCGCTGGATGCCGATCGGGGTGACCGGCTTTTGCGGATCGTGCTGCTGCAGGATGGCCACGCAGATTTCGTGGTAGGTGCGCCCGGTGGTGTTGCGGGGCAGTTGGTCCCCGCCCGCCACATACAGCTCGCTGGAGTCCTCGGTGAAGTGCAGGATGCGGTCGTATACCTGCGAGATGTTGCGGTGCAGACAGCACTGCGCCAGCACGCCCAGGCCGTATTGCGAGGAGCAGATGATTTCGTCGATGCCGGCGCTCTTGAGCAGTTGGCGCTTCCGCGGATCGACGCATTCCGCGATCAGGTGCGGTTGCTTCCCGTCCGCCGGTTTGGCGGCGGTCACCTGGCTGCGCACAACCAGCGCGATCAGCGCGCTCTGCGCATCCGGATCCGCCACCCCGTCGTTGGCCAGGATGACGATGGCTCGCGCGGCATGCGGCCGCGCGCTGGTCACGACCTCGCTATTGAGCGGGCTGCCGGTGCAGCAGCACACGTGCTTGAAGGGCGATCCCTTGGTGTCGTCCTCGCGGATCAGCCGCGGAATATCCCCGTCCTTCTTGTCGGTGATGACCACGATGTCCACGTCCGGGATCGCCTCGGAAGAGTGCAATTCCCGGATGAGCGATTCGGCCCGGTTGTTCCAGTTGCAGATGATGATGTGGTCTTCGAGGTCTTTCGGCATTTTCTTCTCCCGGTACAGGATGAACATCGAGGCGAACTTGCCGGTGATCGATCCCAGCATACCCACTCCCGCAAACAACAGCACGGCGAGGCCGGCGCGGCCGATCGGCGTGCGCGGCTCGCGGTTCTCCAGGCCGCTGAGCACGTAGACCGCGGTGGACCAGAACGAGCGGGTGATGCTGTCGAAACCCGGCGTGCGGTTCTGCTCGGCCAGATGGATGACCAGGGTGGCGAGGATGTACACCGTGGCGAAGATGCAGGCCGATTTGAGGTACATGGAACGGCGGATGTGCCGCACCGCCCGCGACCGCCCGGTCAGGAGGTAGACCCAGCCCAGCACCAGCACCGAGAACACCAGGATGTCGGGCAGCCACTCGTGCACGATGCGGGAGAGAATCACCCGGTTGCGGAAGAAATCGCGCGCCCCATCGTGCAGCGGAAAGGTCATGCCCTGGCTCGCCAACTGGTGGGGGTTCCGGTCTTCGCCGTACCGGGTCGACAACGCCAGGTAGTTCGTGTTTTCGTTGAGCCGCTGCAGCAGCGCCGTGATGGTGGCGCGGGGAACATCCGCATCGGCGACCAGCAACGCACGCATGCCGACGGTTTTGACCGCGACCGGCTGATTGCTGTAGGTGTTGGCCGGAATGGTGACGGGAACGAGGTACTCGTAGCGCTTCAGCAGGGCGTCCAGTTCATGGCTGCGCAGGCTGACCAGCTTGCCCTGGCCGCCGATGGCGGCAATGGTGCTGTTGGGAAAGCCGTCGATCAGGAAGATAGCGTCCGGCCGGCGGTCCGGGCCGAGCGTGGCGATCTCGCCCATCGGGGTGTCGAGCGCGATGTATTCGTTGCGGTAGATGCCCAAGGTGGACAAGATGCGATGGGAATCCTCGTAGGTTCCGCTGCCTTTTTCGCCGGTGGCGATGCGCAGGCCATGCAGGTCGTCGGAGGATTCCACGTGTTCGCTCCGGAATCCGAACAGGTGGATCGCCTCGGTGTACAGGGCGGTTACCCCCCGGACATGGCGGGAGGTGTCGGTAAAGTATCCACGTGCGTTGCTTTGCAGGATGGCGAAATCGACCTTCTGCTCCGCGATCAGCCGCACGCTTTCCGCCGATCCGGCGGTCTGGACCAACTCCAGTTCGACACCCTCCGCAACGTTCCGCCCGGCCTCGCGCAGCACCTCGGCAAACTGCCAGTAGATCTCTCCTGGCCACCCCGCGGCGATCCGGTAGGTGGTGGGCGTTGTCGCCACCGGTTCTTCCTGGGAAAACACGGGCACCGCCGCCAGCGCCAGCAGGCAGCATAACCCTCGGATACACGAAGCCTTCACATGCAACCACCCCGCGCACCGCTGCCGACCCCTCCAGCCGCCGTGCGTCCTTGTGCCGCACAACCTAGCAATCCAGGTTCGAAGGCACAATGCAGAATATAAGATTTTAGGTGCAGGATGCGGTCCTCCGCGCCATCACCCCAGATGGCCGCGCACGATCTTTCGGCCGATCAGGAAGTGATCCGCCAGCGTTTCGAGCGTATCCATGGTTAGAGGTTCCTGCGTTTGCGGGTGCACCACCACCGAGTCCGTCCGCTCGGCGATCTCGAGCAACGCGAAACCCAGGGCCTTGATGCTCTCGGCGTTGTTCCCCCAGGACACCCGCACCGAGGCAACGACACCGGCGGGCGCCTCCGCGTCCTCGCAGACCGTGATGACACCGCCGGTGAAAAACACCTCGTGCCGGTACGAGGTTCGCAGCTCCGCCGTGGGCTCGATGAAAAACGAGAAATGCCGCTCCAGTCCCGCGTTCAGGAACCGCTGCAGGTAGGCGTCCCGCGTGATCCGCTCTTGCCCCTTTGGCCGAATGTCGATGTAGTACCCCATACCGTGTGACCCTCCCGTTGGCCATAAAGACGCGCGGGGGTCGCGAATCTTTCCTTCCATCGCATCGGGCATGCATGCCGGACCACCCTCTGTGACCCCGGGGTGCCGCGGGAAATCCGAACTTGCGGCGGGATCGTATTGAGCGCACCGGCGGAATCCGGTAGCATGGACCGACAAGGAGGATCGTTACCCATGAGCAAGGCGCATCCGTTGGCTGGCGTGCAGTACCGGGGGGACCGGCAGGACATGGAGGAAATCTACGGCAAGTACAACGTGGCCGGATTCCTGGAGGCGCGCCGCGAGGCGAACCGGTCGAAGGCCTCGTCGCTCAAGGAGCGCATGCTCGCCGACGGGGTCCTCCTGAACGAGGCCTTGTCGCCCCGCATCTTCCGCATCCTGGGCGAGGTCAAGCAGCGTCTGGAGATCGAGGGGGCCTTTGATGTGATCTGCGTCAAGAGCGATGACGTGAATGCCTTTGCCTACCTGGGCGAGTTCGAAGGCGGATCGGAGCAATTCATCGGCATCACCTCGACCACCCTGGAGTTGATGGACGACCAGGAGATCGCCTCGATCCTCGGCCACGAGTTCGGCCACTTCATCTTTGGCCACAACCACCTGATGGGGTTGATCAACAGCGATCCGAAGAATCCGCGGCAAACCGTCCTGCCGTACCTCGGCGAGTGCCTTTTCCTCCGCTGGCGGAAAAAGGGGGAGATCAGTTGCGACCGGATGGGCATGCTGGCCAGCGGTTCCTTCGAGGCCAGCGCACGCGGGTTGGTCAAGGCCGGTTTCGGGCTGACCGGGAAAAACCTCAACCTCGATGTCGACTCACTGCTGGCGCAAATCGAATCCATCAAGGACAACCCCGACCTGGTGCAGGCGGCCTTCCGGTCCCACCCCCTGTTGCCGCTGCGGCTCAAATCGCTGCACCTCATGGCGGAATCGGCGGGGGCCGGGCTGACGCGCGAGGGCGTGGCCGCCATGGACGACCACATCGACCGGTTGTTCGACTGGTTCCGCAAGTACCCGCGTTCCCCGCTGCACGAGGCGGTCATGCGGGTCGTCACCATGGCCGGCATGAAGTTGCTGGCCTGCGGCGACAGCATCCAGGAGGAGGAAATCCGCACCCTCATCCGGATCCTTCACCAGCATTTCACCGATCATCCCGAGCGGGAATTCCTTTCCGACCTGCCGGCGCGCGAAGCGCGGTTGCGCGAATCGCTGGCCGTGGTGAACCGCGAGGGTGGCAACGACGACAAAATCTTCATCCTGTCGCGTCTGGCCGACATCGCCCTCGCTGATGGCAGCCTGATGAAGGAGGAAGCCGGTTACATTCTCGACATCGCCGACCTGCTGCAGGTCCAGTCGCGCGTGGCCTATTCCATCATGATCGGCGCCGCGCAGTCGGTCGGTTTCACCGTGGACTACAAGATGCGCGAACTGGTGGACCAGGTGAAGGGGACCATGGCCTGACCGGCCCCGTCGTGGCCCTTGGCGGCACGACGCACGTACCGCGCCGTTGAGGTTGCCGGAGGAACAGGGTGGTTTTGACGCGACAACGGGTGGCTGAGCTGGCCTTGGGGCATGGCGTCAACCAGGTGCTGGACATCCTGTTCGACTACCTGATGTATCCCGCGGTGATCGCCTGGCTCGGCTTGTGGTACGGCGGGATCATCATGGCCACGGTCTCCCTCGTGGTGTGCCTGATCATGCTGTGGGGGTACGACCTGTCCGGGCGCGACTGGCTGGGCATCGAGGTCATCCGGTCCGCGAAGAACTACGACGGCCCGCACCGCCTGCGCCGGGCCACGGCCTGGCTGCTCCGCCGGGGCGATGTCCCCGCCTGCCTCTTCCTGTCGATCCGCTACGACCCCTTCATCACCATCCTCTACCTGCGCCACACCTCCTACGCCGGCCTGAACCGCCGCGACTGGATCCTCTTCATGACCAGCTGGCTCATCGGCAACGCCTACTGGGCCCTGGTCTGCTACGCCGGGGTGGAATCATTCACCCGCTTGTGGCAGTGGTTTGTGGCGCGGTGATGTTGTTGCTGATCACGCATCTCTTGGCGAGACGACCTATACCAATCGGGTTCCTGGAGAATGGCAATAGATGCCTTTAATGCTGTGGCGGAATGCGCAAGAGAGGGCCGAAAACACGCAGCATTTCTTTAAGGGCTGCTCGCTGTGTGGAAGTATCTGACAGCTGCGATAGTCGCCCAGAAAGCGTTGTTGCTGATGCGGTGTCCCAGTAGGCAGGATTGATAGCCAATCGGGGAATATGGAGCGGGGAGACCACAAGGACTTGCTTGCCTCTTGGAATCAACAACCCGGCAAGCGCGACCCCTTCCGCGCGAAGGCCTCCGGCATACTGCCGGAAAAGTCCGAGAATGAAGATGTCCGTATCGGTTAATCTTGCGCTCAAGAGTCCGGGCGTTTTCGCGTAAGTTGACGTCTTCACAATGGCATCTGCGATAGCTTCGCGAACGATTCGCTGAAGTGTGTCTGCCAGAATCTGATCGTCGCCGAGGACGAGGATCGATTTTGCTCCACGTTTCATCAGAGCTGGTAGTGCTTTTCCAGGCGCCCGCGATCTTCAAGGATCGATGGGTCTGCCGTATCTTCCGCAATGCGGCCCCGCGCCATGATGATGACCCGGTCAACGTGTGGGCGAATCAACTTGAGCCGGTGCTCGACCGTAATCACGGTAAATCCATCCTGCTGCTGCATGTGCGCAATACCTGCCAACATTTGGGCCGCGTTTTCCTGGGAGAGCCCGGCCAATGGCTCATCCAGAAAGAGAAGGCGGACGTGCCGGTAAAGCACCATCGCCGCGGCGAGGGATTGACGCTCTCCACCTGAAAGCAGGCCCGCGCGGACCGCTTCGCGCTCGCGAAGGGCAGGAAATGCCTCCAACAATGCATCCAAACTGTGGTGCCGCACGCTTTTCCCGTCCATACGAGCCAGTTCAAGATTCTCGGCAACGGTCAGTCCGGCGAAGATGTTTCTCGTCTGGCGAAGATACCCAATGCCTCTGGCCACAATCTTCTCGGTCACATAGTCTGTGATGTCCTCTCCATCAAAGTATATCCGGCCGTGGCTTTCCGGAACTTCTGCCGTGACGGTTCGCAGTAGGGTGGATTTTCCGCATCCATTAGGCCCAATGAGCGCAATGCGTTCTCCGGCCCGAACCTGCAGAGCCAACTCCTCCAACACGGGTCGACCACCGTAGCCGGCGCTCAAGTTCTCGATTTTAAGGAGAGGCTCGCTCATATCCCGATGAGGACCTCCCGGTTTTCAGAGCGGCCCAGAACATCGCTCGTCTCACCTTGGTCATGTATTTCGCCTGAACGCATCAAATAGGTGTATTCCGCCAGTTCGCCCACAAATGAGAAGTTGTGCTCGATCAGCGCCACCGTGACGCCATGCGATTCGACAAGGCTCCGCAAAATCCCTGTGACCCTTTTCACCATGTCCGGCGCCAGCCCGGCCGTGGGTTCGTCGAGCAGCAGTAACTTGAACCTGCCCGCGATCAGGCGGGCCAACGCAACCAGCTTCTTGTTTCCGAAAGAGAGCAGCGCCGTCGGGCGGTCAAACGGAGGTTCGACCCCGACCTGCCGCAGAATCTCTTCCGCTTTGAGCTTTTGCTGCTCGTCGAGCTTGCCCCGCACATGGCTCTGTAGCAGTGACTGAACTGGCCTACGATGCGGATGTTCGTGCAGCGCCAAGGCAACATTCTCGACCAGGGAGAGGCTCTCGAATAGGCGGACATCCTGGAACATTTTCCCAAGTCCAAGTCGCGCCACTCGCCACGGTGGCTCACCCGTAATGGACCTCCCGTCAAAGATCACTGCTCCGCTGTTTGGCTTGATGTCTCCGGTTATCGCATGAAACAGCGTTGTTTTCCCCGCTCCGTTGGGACCAATGAAGGCGGTAATGGTCCCTCGCGGAATCGTAGCGTTGACCCCACGCAACACGGATATGTCACCGAACCGCTTCTGCACGCTCTCCATGACCAGTATGGGTTCGCCCTTCATTTTACCGCGAAGCTCCCTGCCAGGCCGGTTGGCCGCATGTACATCAAAAGAATAAGGGCCAAGCCGTAAATGATCTCCCGCACGTTAGGCGCGATGGAATCCGGAAGACCGACAAAGCGAAGTGCCTCGGGCAGGAGAATCATGACCAGAGCCCCGATGATCGGACCCCTGATATTGCCCGATCCGCCCAGTAGCAAGAGGGAAACGATAAAGATGCTTTCCCGAACGGTGAAGGACGTGGGGTCAATGTAGGTTACATACGAGGCGTAAAGTCCCCCCGCCACCGCAGCACAACTCCCCGCGATCACGAACGCCCAAAGGTGTTGATGGAACGCCGAGATGCCCAGTGATTCCGCCGCGCGCTCGTTGTCGCGCAGCGCCTTCAGGCTCAAGCCAAACGGGGATCGGTAAAGCAGGAATAGCGCGGGCAGCAGGATGGCGTTCACGACGGCCACCACAACGACATATTCCCACGGCTCGTTCACCCGCCACCCCAGGATATCTGGACGCGGAATACAGTAAATCCCGAATGCACCACGGCTCAAGTCGGTCCAGTTATAGAGCACCACGAACACGATCATCTGGAACCCGAGCGTCGCGAAGACAAAGAAGTCGCCCCGGAACCGCAATGAAATCCACCCGATCAGCAGCGCGAAGGCGCCGCCCGTGAAACCGGCCAAAAGCAGGGCGGCCGGAAACGGAAACGTAG
>CALBHI010000061.1 GCA_937894535.1 uncultured Verrucomicrobiota bacterium | reverse complement strand
GTGTGCCAACGGGGCCGAGTTCCGTACGCGCCACCTCATCAATTGTGCCGGCCTGCAATCCGACCGTATCGCGCGGTTGGCCGGCATTGATCCCAAGTTGCGCATCATTCCGTTCCGCGGCGAGTATTACGAATTGAAACCCGCGCGCCATGGGCTCGTTCGCAACCTGATCTACCCGGTACCCGATCCGCGCTTCCCGTTTTTGGGCGTCCATTTCACCCGCATGGTCCACGGCGGGATCGAATGCGGACCGAATGCCGTGCTGGCCTTCCGGCGTGAAGGCTATACCCGCTCGGCGTTTTCGTGGCGCGATGTCCGCGAAATGGCCGGCTACTCCGGCTTCTGGCGGATGGCCCGGAAATATTGGAAAACCGGCATGGGCGAGTTCCATCGCTCGTTCAGCAAACCGGCCTTCGTCCAGGCATTGCAACGCCTGCTGCCGGCCTTGCAGGAGGACGACCTCGTTCCCGGCGGTGCGGGAGTCCGCGCCCAGGCGGTGACGCCCGAGGGGGCGCTGGTCGATGACTTCCGCATCGAGAAAAGCGCCCGCATGATCCATGTGCTCAACGCGCCATCACCCGCGGCCACCTCGTCGCTCAGCATCGGCGACACCATCGCCTCGATCGCCGCCCACCATTTCGACCTGGCCGCGGAGCGCTGATGGCGCGGCGTCCCGCCATGGATCCGCTCAGCCGCGCCTTCCTGCGCCGCCATTATCCCGGGGCTTCAGCAACCGACTGGCATGATTGGCGCTGGCAGGTGAAGCACCGGATGCGCGATGCCGAATCGCTGCGCCGCGTGTTTGCGCTGACCCCGGACGAGGAGGCGGCATTGGCGCGCATCGGGGATCGTTTGCCCGTAGGTCTCTCGCCGTACTATGCCAGCCGGCTGGGTCCGGATCCGCTTCACCATCCGCTGCGGGCCACGGTCATCCCCGCGACCGCGGAGTTCACCGTCTCGCCCGGCGAGTTCACCGACCCGCTCGGCGAGGACAGCCATAACCCTGTGCCCGGTCTCGTCCACACCTATCCGGACAAGGCCTTGTTCCTCGTCACCGATTTCTGTGCGACCTATTGCCGCTACTGCATGCGTTCACGCCTGGTCGGGCAGGGGACGTTCCTGCCCGATGCCGCCATGTGGGAAAAGGCCTTCGACTACCTGCGCGCCCACCCGGAGATCCGCGACGTGCTGTTGTCCGGCGGCGATCCGTTGATCCTCGCCGATGACCGGCTCGATTACCTGTTGAAGCGGTTGCGGGCCATCCCGCACATCGAGTTCGTGCGCATCGGCAGCAAGGTCCCGGTCGTTCTGCCGCAACGCATCACCCCAGCCCTGACCCGCGTGCTCAAACGGTACCATCCGCTCTTCATGAGCATCCACATCATCCATCCCGACGAACTCGCCCCGGAATCGGTCGCCGCCTGCGAACGCCTCGCCGATGCCGGCATCCCGCTTGGCGGGCAGATGGTCCTGCTGCAAGGCGTGAACGACGAACCCGCGACGATGAAACGCCTCGTGCACGCCCAGCTCAAGGCCCGCGTGAAGCCGTACTACCTGCACCAGTGCGACGCCATCGTCGGGTCGATGCATTTCCGCACGCCGATCCAGACCGGCCTCGACCTCATCCGCTCGCTGCACGGCCACACCACCGGCTATGCCGTGCCGCATTACATGGTCGACGCCCCGGGTGGCGGCGGCAAGGTTCCGCTCAGTCCGGATTACCGCGCCGGGCGCGACGGCGAGGATGTGCTCTTCACCAACTATGCCGGCCGCACCTACCGCTACCGCGATCCCGGGTGAGCGGGCGGCCCGGGTAATTGTCCAGCGGTTGGAACACGCCCGTTGCCGGTTGTCCAGAGGATGGACGGCGCGTTTGTGTTTGCGCGGAATCTCAGATCCCCACATCCGCCCGTTGCACAAGCCCTTCCATGGTTTGCTCGCCGGCCTTGAATTGGATGCGGATCAGCGTGGGTGTTTCCGCGCCAAGCAGTTCGACCTGTGCACCCGCCCGCAGGATGCCGATGGATTTGGAGGTGTCCTCCACGTCGAGCACGGTCACCGAGCGGGCGAGGGTGCGTGTACCGGAGATGGTGTCGCCCTGTCCCTTGCCTTGAGACCAGGCACCGCGCCGCTCCTTCTTGGCCTCCGCCTCCGCGCCTTTCACCCGCATGCGCATCAACGATGCGCTGGGCATCGCCTCCGAAACCTCCTGGAAGCCGTGGATCCGCGCGAGGCCGGCACGCACCAATTCGATATGCAGGAATTTGCCGTCCTTCTCGATGATCGCATAATCGCGGTCCTTGGCACTGCGTCCCATCGCGTCGGCAAATTTCGTATGGACGGTGAATCCGCCCTTCATGAAGTCGGCGGCGAACTTCTTCGCCTGTTTCCCGTATTTGATCGCGTCCTGGGTGCTGATGCCGAAATAG
>CALBHI010000060.1 GCA_937894535.1 uncultured Verrucomicrobiota bacterium | reverse complement strand
CGGCCTGGTTGAACCAGCGGCGGGTCATGGCGCGGGAACTCCTTGCAGGCTGAACACGAGGCGGCGTTCGTTGCCCGCGGCGCGCACGGTCATGACCTGCCAGTCCGGGACCAACCCGTCAGCATCGCGGGTGATCGTCTCACGTTCCACCGAGGCCGCGTAGTCCGGGGGATCGTCCACGGAGATGCCATAACGCTCGGCTTGCACCGCTTCGGCGATCAGCAAGGCTTCGCGGTAAAAAGCTCCCGCCATCGCGGCGGAGCGTGCGGTCAGGATGGCCGATCCGGAGGCGGCAACGAGCAGTGCCGTCAGGGCGACGGCGACCAGCACCTCGATCAGGCTAAAGCCCGCGCCGGAATTACAAGTCGGAACTGGAAATGTCCGCGGCATCGTTTTCGCCATTCGGCTGTCCGTCGCTGCCATAGCTGATGATCTCGAAGGTCTCGCCGCGGCGGCCGGGCACGAGGTAGATGAAGTCGTTGTTCCAACCATCACGCGGCAGCGTTTTGGTGTCGAGGTAGCCATCGGCCGGATAGGTCGCGGGCACCGGCGGTGCGGTCGGTTTCTCGATGAGCGCGGCCAGGCCTTGGGCGAGGGTGGGGGGCATGCCGTGGTCGGTGCGGTACAGGTTTACAGCGGTTTTCATCGCGCGCAACTGGGTGCGGGTCGCGGCGATCTTCGCCTCGGCCGGTTTGCCGACGATGTTCACGGCCACGACACCGGCGAGGATCGAGATGATGGCGAGCACGACAAGAACTTCGATCAGGGTGAACCCGCGCGTTGCGTTGCGGGCAAGAGGTTTGCTAACGTGGCGTACTTTCATGGTCGTTCCAGTATCACCCATGCCCTGTTACCTGTCATCTGTTTTTCCGCGTGCACCCATTGCGGGCGGCCCGTCAGGACGCCTTGCCCAACCGCCCGGAGGCGTTTTGTGATCGCACCGTTCAACGCGGACGACGCCGATGTGCCGGTGCGCCCGGAGATCAGCGACGAGGTGCGGGCGTTTTTCGCGCCGGGCGGCCCGCTTGCCACCGACGCCGCATTCGGTTTCGAACCCCGCCCCCAGCAAGCCGAGATGGCTGGCCTGGTGGCCAAGGCCATCGAGGACGGCACCCACCTTGCGGTGGAGGCCGGCACCGGCGTCGGCAAGTCGCTCGCCTACCTGATTCCGGCGCTGAAGGCTGCACTTCAGCTCAACATCCAGGTGGTCGTTTCCACCTACACCATCAGCCTGCAGGAACAGCTGATGAAGAAGGACCTGCCATTGATTCAACGCATCCTTGGCAAACCCTTCAGGGCGGTGCTGGCCAAGGGCCGCTCGAATTACCTGTGCCTGCGGCGGCTGGCCCGCGCGAAGCGCATGGAGCGCGACCTGTTCCGTCCCGAGGATATGCTGGAGATCGAACGCATCGAGGCGTGGTCGGACCAGACGCCCGACGGCAGTTTGCAAGGCATGGATTTCCAGCCGTCCCCCGAGGTCTGGTCCTCCGTGCAGGTCGAGGCCGGCAACTGCATGTGGCAACGCTGCCCCGAGTACCAGCGCTGCTTCTACATGCAGGCGCGCAAGGAAATCCGCAACGCCCACCTCGTCGTGGTCAACCACTCGTTGTTCTTTGCCGACCTCGCCCTGAAGGGGCAGGGCGCTACCCTGCTGCCCGATTACCGGATCGCCCTGCTCGACGAGGCCCACCAGCTCGAAAACGTG
>CALBHI010000059.1 GCA_937894535.1 uncultured Verrucomicrobiota bacterium | reverse complement strand
CGGGACCATGACCGGTCCGGCCCGGGGGGCATCGGCCAACGGCGGCATCTGGTGACCGTAGTCGTCGTTCACGCGGTAGTAGAAGTTGGGGCCGGTAGGCTCCGAGTTGAAGACCACGGGTTGTCCGATGCCGGTCTTGACCGTGGTGCGGGCGACCATCGGTTCGAACTGGAGGTACACGACATGGTCGAGGGTGGTGGAGAGTTCGATCTGGGCCGGGGCGGTGCCGCCGGCCACGATATAAAACCAGCCGAACAGGACGGGTAACAAGGAACGAGGGCGCATGGTGGAAGGGGCTTTCAGCGGCCGACGGCCAGACGGGCGGCCAGACGCGGGGGGAGACCGGCATCGATGATTTTCTTCTGGGCGGCTTGGATGTCATACGGCACCCGCCGCAACTCGACCAGGTTATTGATCATGTCGTAAATCACGTAGGCGGCCCGCGGGTCGCCGTCGCGCGGTTGCCCGACGCTGCCCACGTTGATGAAATATTTCTTGCCCACGGTGATGCGAATCTTCGAATACAATCCGAAACGGATGGTATCGGTTTTTTCAAAGGCCAGCGGAACGTGGGTGTGCCCGAAGAAACAAACCGTGGACGTCTGGTAGCTGAAATTCGCCTCCGCCTCCAACTTGTCGAACACATAGCCCCACCCCTCCGGCGTATCCAAGGTGCTGTGCACCATGGTGAAGGTCTCCACCCGGGCGATGTAACGCAGGTTGCGCAGGAACTCCACCTGGTCGGGCTTCAACTGGCGGCGGGTCCAGGCCACGACATCGGCGGCGAGGGGATGGAAATTATCGAGCTTTTCGTCGTGGGCACAGTAGTGGTCGTGATTGCCGCGGACGGAAACCGGACACAAAGAGCGGATTTTCTCGAGGCACTCGATCGGACTGGCGTTGTACCCCACGATGTCACCGACGCAGGCATAGTGCGTAACGCCTTGACTGGAAGCATCTTCCAGCACGACCGATAACGCATCCATGTTGGCGTGGATATCGCCGAGAATGGCATATTTCATAAGGTCAACCCGCGGCCATCATAGGAAATCGGGGGAAAACTGCAACGCACTAAATACAAACTCCGTGCGGCAGATGCGAGGGGTCGATCAACTGTAGCGGACGGCAAAATCCGGGAATTCGCCGGTGGCGTCCGACCACGACAGGTCTTCGCGGGTTACGTACCGGAAAATATGGGCCGAGCGGATCTGGTTGAGGAAGGCGTAGAGGTCGGGTTCGAACCCTTCGGCGACGAGTTTGACCGATCCGTCCATCAGGTTTAGGACGAAGCCGGTGACCGGGTGGTTGCGGGCGATCTCGACCGTGGTGAATCGGAAGCCGACGCCCTGTACATGGCCCGTGAACAGGGCGGTGACGCGCCGGGGTTTCTGGTTTTTTGTTTGTTTGTCCATGCTGCCCTCCTGACCGGATGGCCCAGTTTGGTGTATGGTGGCTGGTATGACAAGACTCAAGCGGCTTTTCTTCGGGCAAAATCCGCGCCGCACCGTGATCCGTGCCGCCGTGTTGGCGGCGGCAAGCTATGGCCTTTTCGGCCATGTGCTGCGCCCGGTCCGGGTCCAGGGCATCAGTATGGCCCCCACCCTGACCGATGGCACGATCCACGTCGTGAACCTTGCCGCCTATTGGCATGCCGCCCCGCAGCGGGGCGACCTGGTGGTCGTGGAGATGCCGGGTCGCCGGGCCTACTACATGAAACGGGTGCTGGGCCTGCCCGGCGAACAGATCGCGTTCCGGGATGGACAGTTGCTGGTGAACGGCGAAATCCTGACGGAGCCCTACCTGGCCACGCGTGGCGACTGGAACATGGGGACACAGCAGGTGCCGGCGAGGCAGTACTTCATTGCCGGCGACAACCGGCTGACCTCGTTTGAGGGACACACCCTCGGCTTGGTGGAGGAGCGGCGCATTGCCGGCCGGTTGTGGAGATGAAACGATGATCAGAATCATGGGATGGTTGGTGGCGGCCATGGTGGTCGCCGTGGTGCTGGTGCGGTGCTGGCCGAACGATGTGCGCATCGTGGAGAAGCGCATGGGCCAGTTGTTGGAAGCGGTGGAAAAAACCGGCCCGGAAAGTTTGCCGGTCTCGGCGGCCCGGGCGCTGGAGGCAGGGTCCTACCTGGCCAGCAATGTCGTGCTGGAACTCGGGCACCCCTTTCCGAAACGGATGCGGCGGAGCGATGCGATCAGCCTGTTCCAACAGGGGCGTTTGCAGGCGGATGCGGTGCGGGTTCAGCAGCGGGGACACGAGATCGCCCGGCAACCCGACGGACGCATCGTGGTGGATGCCACGCTCGAGGGCCGGATTTCCTACCGGGGCCAGACCGAACAGGTGATCGGCATCTACCAGTTCGTTTGGGAGAAAGGCGAGGATGGCTGGAAGATCGCCGAGGCGCGGGTCAACGATGTCGTCCAGCACCCGGGCGGGTTGATCGCACCGTAGCCGACAGGATCCGAAGCCGATACGAACCTAGACCGCGCCAACGACCTGTTCGAGTTCGCGCAACTGGTCGAAGGTGCTGATCTTCAAGGGAAAACGTGAGGACTTGACCAGACGGGCGGCCGGTCCGGTGAGTTGTAACGCCTCGATGACCGTCTTGACGTTCTTGCGTTTCTTGGTCACGGCGTCGATCGCCTTGTGCAACGCGACGGCGCTGACCGCCATCGGCGAACCGAATTTCCATACCGCACCTTGATCGAGATGCTGTTCGATGACGGCGTTCTTGCCGACCAGCACCGTCTGTTCCGACAATTCGCGCCCGGCAAACACCACGTCATGCTTGCGGGCCAACTTGATCTGCTCGGAAATATCGGCCGCCGTCACCCCCGGACGCGATGCTTCGTGCACCACAATGACCTTGGCCTCCTCGTCCACATACTTCATCGCCGCCACCAGCGAGGCATACTGGGTGGGACCACTGGGCACCACCTTGCGCACCTTGTGGCAACCGAACATCTGGATGACCGGAAGCACCTGCTCCAACCGGTCGCGCGGGGCCACGATGATCACACCTTCGATGTCCGGACAATGTTCGAACGCGGTGAGGCTGTAGGAAAGGATCGGTTGATTGTGCAGGTTGAGGAATGCGGTACAGGTTTCGGGATTGATCATCTCATCCTTGCCACCGGCCATGATGACCGCCCACGACGTTGATGTCATAGTCTCCGTTCCTCTCCCGAGCGCATGTTGCGCACCATCGTTGTCATATCCCCAAGTCCCTCAACGATTAACTGCCCCGCCAAACGTCCCCACTACGCTAGGGAACGGGGATAGACGGGGTCAAGCGGGATTATTAGAATTATATGGGACCAGCGTTATGCGCTGGATGACAAGGCTTTACGCGGCGGGATGGGTTGCCGGAGAGGCCGGGGAGGTCGGGCTGACGGGCTGAAGCCGGGCAATCCGGTCCATGACCAGGCGGCCGATGGCGTCGAAGTCGGGTTTGCCGCGTTCGTCATGCAACATGAGTTCATCCGGCTGAATGGGTGGCCCGTAGGTGACGCTGATCGGATGGGCGATCATTTTTTTCGCGCCTTTGGGGAAGGCTTCGAAGGAGCCCTGGATGTAGACCGGCACAACCGGTACGGCGGCTTTGGCGATCAGGAAACCGATGCCGCCCTTGGCCGGTTGCAGGTGGCCGTCGGTGGTGCGGGTGCCTTCGGGGAACAGGCAGACGCAGGCACCCTTCTTGAGCAGGCCGATGGCGGTTTTGATCGCGCCGATGTCGCCTTTTTCGCGGGACAAGGGAACGACGCCGATGTGGTGGAAGATCCAGCTCACCACCGGATTGCGGAAAAGTGTGTCGCGGGCCATGTACCGGACATCGCGCTGCTTGATCGGTACACCGATGACTGGCGGGTCGAGGTAGCTGGCGTGGTTGGAGGCGAGGATCACCCCGCCGGTGGCCGGTACGTGCTCGACCCCGTGCACGCTGATCTTGAACTTCCAGCCGAGCCAGGCGCGAAGCACGACCCGGCTCACCGCATACAACCAAGGCAAGTGCTTGGTGCCGTCGGTCATGTACCGGCCGTGTGGGTGCGCACGTCGTTCAGGATCAAGTCCACCACCTGATCAGCCTCCATACCGGTTGAGTCGATGACCTTGGCACCGAGGGCGATCTGGAGGGGCGCGGCCTTGCGGGTGGTGTCCTTGCGGTCGCGGCGGGCAAGCGAATCAAACACTTCGCCGACATTGCTGTAACCATTCTTCACGGCAAGTTCGTTGTAGCGGCGGCGCGCGCGCTCCTCGCGGCGGGTGCGGCCACGGAGGCGCTCGGGGTGGTCGATGCCGGGCTCGCGGCCCACGCGGCTGATGACCGTCTGCTGGAAGCGCAGGGCGACGCGCTGATGGCGCTCGAGCGTTGGGTGGACGCGCTCGCTGCGCTGCGCACGGCGGCGGAGGCACGCGCGACGGATGCGTCGCTGCAAGCCCGGCGCGGCGAGGCGGCGCGACGCGCGGGACAGCTCGACGAGGCGCGCACCGCGCTCGA
>CALBHI010000058.1 GCA_937894535.1 uncultured Verrucomicrobiota bacterium | reverse complement strand
CAGGCGCGCGAGTCCGGCGTAGACGGCGGCGAGGTTGGCCGGGTGGTTGATCGGCCGGCCGGCGGGGTCGCGCAGCGGGAAGGCGTTCAGGTCATCGGGCAGGCCCTGGTCGGGGGCGTCGGTTTCGGCGAGCAGGCGGTCGCGCGGGACGAGGCGGAAGGTGTCGCGTTGCCGTTCCTTGCGCGGGTGCAAGTAATAGCCGGGGAAGGAGAAATAGGCGCCAAGATCGGCGAACGGGGTGATCATCTCGGCTGGGCCCCCGTAACTGTGCAGGATGAATCCGCGCGCCGGGCCGGGGTGGGCGCGGACCAACTCCAGCAGGCGGCCCCAGGCCTTCAGGCAGTGGATGCTGGCCGGGCGGTTTAATCGGGCGGCGAGGTCCCACTGGGCGAGGAAAACGTCCTCTTGCCCGTCGTAGGGCAGGTCTTCCTTCCAGCGGTCGAGGCCGATTTCGCCGACGGCGGCGTGCGGGTCGGCGCGGAGCAGGGCTTCGAGGGTGTCGAACCAGTGCGATGATTGTTCGGCGTGGTACCACGGGTGCACGCCGTAGCTCGGGATGACGGCGGGATGTTCGCGGGCCAACCGGGCCACATCGGGCCAGTCGGCCTCGCCGCAACCGTTCACCACCATACGTGCGACGCCGGCGGAGGCGGCTTGGGCGAGCAGCGTCGCTTGGGCGCCGGCGAACCGTTCATCCTGCAGGTGGTTGTGGGCGTCGTAGAGCGGCATGAACGGAGGGGGGCGGTTCAGCGGTGCGCTTCCGCGAAGGCGCGGATCTTTTTCCACACCTGGGTCAGGGCGTTGCGGCGGTTCGCGGAGAGGTGGCTGGTGACACCGGCTTCGGCGAGGAACTCGGGCGGAAACTCCAGGATTTCCTGTGCGGTCGCGCCGTTGTAGATGGAGCAGAGCAGGCCGGCGATTGATTTCACCACCAGCGAGTCCGAGTCGCTGTGAAAACGGCAGGTGCCGTCATCGAAACGCGCGGTCAGCCAGAGTTGGGCCATGCACCCTTCCACGCGGTTGGCTTCGGTCCGGTCGGCCTCGGGCAGGGGCGGCATGGCCCGGGCTTGGTCGATCAGAAACTCGAGCCGCTCCAGCGGATCGCTGAAGGCTCCGAGTTCGTCCAGCGTCCGGGTGATGGTGTCGCGGATCGGCATGTCAGCGGATCTGTCCGGTGCCGTGGATGACGTACTTATAGGTCGTCAGTTCCTCGAGGCCCATCGGACCGCGCGCATGCAGTTTGTCGGTGCTGATTCCGATTTCCGCGCCCATGCCGAATTCGCCGCCGTCGGTGAAACGGGTCGAGGCATTTACGTACACCGCGGCCGAGTCCACCTGTTGGGTGAAGGCTTTCTGGTGGGCTTCGTTGTCGGTGATGATGGCATCGGAATGGTGCGATCCGTAGGTGTCGATATGGGCGATCGCCTCGTCGAGGGACTTCACCACGCGCACCGCGAGGATCAGGTCGAGGTATTCGGCGTACCAGTCATCCTCGGTCGCGGTTTTCATCGCCGGGACGATCGCACGAGCGGCGTCATCGCCGCGCAGTTCGACGCCCTTGGCGCCGAGGCGTTCGGCCATGCGGGGCAGGAAGTCGGCGGCGACCTTTTCGTGCACCAGCAAGGTTTCAATCGCGTTGCAGACCCCGGGGCGCTGGCATTTCGCGTTGTCGGTGATGTCGAGGGCCATCGCGAGGTCGGCGGCTTCATCGACATAGACGTGGCAGACGCCCTTGTAGTGTTTGATCACCGGAATGCGGGCGTGTTCGGTCACGGCGTGGATCAGCCCCTCGCCGCCGCGGGGGATGGCCAGATCGATCTTGCCGACCATCTGCACCAGTTCGCGGATGGCGTTGCGGTCGGTGGTGGCCACCAGTTGGATTGCATGTTCGGGCATGCCTTTTTTCGCGCCGCCCTCCTGCAGGGCGGTGGCAATGGCGGCGTTCGAGTGGATCGCCTCCTTGCCGCCGCGCATGATCACCGCATTCGAGGTCTTGAAGCACAGGACCGACGAGTCGCAGGTTACGTTGGGGCGGGATTCGTAGATGATGGCGATGACGCCGATGGGGACGCGCACCTTCACGATCTCGATGCCGTTGGGGCGGGTCCAGCGGCTGATTTTTTCGCCGACGGGATCCTTGAGAATGATGATGTCGCGGATGCCCTTGATCATCGCGTCGATGCGGGCGTCGTTCAGCAGCAACCGGTCGAGCAGGGCCTGGCTCAGTCCGGCCTGGCGTCCGGCCTCCATGTCCTGGGCGTTCGCTTCCTTGATCGCGGCGCGGCGGAGGTCGAGTTCCTCGGCCATCGCCTCGAGGATGCTGTTCTTTTTGCGCGCGGTCAGGCGGGCAAGGGCGCGGGACGCCTTCACGGCGCGGTCGGCCATGGCCGTCATTTGGTTGTGCACATCACTCATAAGCTGCCTTTCGGTGGACTCCTCAAGCCGCGTAGTATACCACAGTCCGGCCCCGCCTAGGCAACGTTCAACATCGGTGCCGCGGGGTGGGGGCGAGGCGTTGCCGTGCAGGAGGTTATAGCACGACGAGGTTGTCGCGGTGGATCACTTCGTCGTAGTCGCGGGTGCCGAGCAGGGCGGCGATGTCGCCGGTTTTGCGGCCCATGATGGTGCGGACATCGGCGCTGCCGTAGCCGGTTAGGCCCCGGGCGACGACGCGGCCGGACTCGGTCGCGATGTTTACCGCGGCACCCTTGCCGAAGTCGCCCTGCACGGCCTTGATGCCGGCGGCGAGCAGGCTCCGGCCCTTGGCGGTCAGGGCGGTGGCGGCCCCGTCGTCCACCACCAGGGTTCCTGCCGGTTTGTGGAAAAAGGCGATCCAGCGCTTGCGCATCGGGATCCCGCCTTTTTCGGCGGCGCAGGGTTGAATAAAGGTACCGGTGTCCTGGCCGGCCATCACCTGGCACAGCACATCATCGCTGCGGCCGTTGGCGATGACCACCGGGATGCCGGTGGAGAGGGCCATCCCGGCGGACTTGAGTTTGCTGGCCATGCCGCCGGTGGAGAGTTCGCTGCCCTTGCCGATGGCGTGGGCGAGGGTGGTTTCGTCGACCCCGGCCAGGACCGAGGCGCGTTTGGTGCGGCCCGGACCGTGGGGAAGGCGGAAGCCGTCCACCGTGGTCAGCAGCACCAGCGCATGCGCTTCCATCATGATCGCCACCAGCGAGGCGAGCAGGTCGTTGTCGCCGAACTTGATTTCATCGATCGCGATCACGTCGTTCTCGTTGACGATCGGGACGATGTCGTGTTCGAGCAGGTTCAGCATCGTGTTGCGGGCGTTCAGGTGGCGGGTGCGGTGGTTCAGGTCGTCGTGGGTGAGCAGGATCTGGCCGATGGTCACCCCGTGTTTGCCGAACAGGGCGTCGTAGGTTGCCATCAACCGCGACTGTCCGACGGCCGCGGCCATCTGGAGGTCGGGCACGGTCTTCGGGCGGGACTTCATGCCCAGCGCCTCCATGCCCGCGCCGATGGCGCCGGAGGATACGACAATCACCTGGTGGCCGGCCTCGCGGATGCGGGCGACCTGGCGCACGAGTTCGCGCATGCGGCGGAGATCCGGCCGCCCGGTGCGCTGCACCAGGACACGGCTGCCGATTTTGACCACGATGCGTTTCGCTTCGTGCAGGCCTGAACGGTCGTTCGAATTCATGATTCCTCGAAAAGTCCCGAATGTAGCGAATAATTGGCGGCTGTCCAGCGGACGCTGTGGCCACCGCCCCGCCGCATTTCCTGCTTCAAGCCGGTGCCGGGTTCCTCCATGATGCGCCGATGGATCGGTTCCTGTATATGGTCATGCTGCCCTTGGCCCTGTTGCTGGCTGGCGGGTGCGCCTTTTCGCGGCCCAGCGTTTCGTTGCGCGAGGTCTTGCGGCACGAGATCGGGCGCGATCGCCGCGACCTCCCCGATGTCCGGGTGACCGTGGGAGCCCACCGCGGCGCCTCCACGGCGTTCCGGGAAAACACCCTCGACGCCATCCTCGCCGCCGACCGGGATCCGCGCTTCGCCTTCATTGAGTTTGACGTCCAGTACACCCGCGACGGTGTCATCGTCGTGTACCACGACCTGATGCTGCTGCGGTTGTTTGGCAAAGTGCGCTCGGTCGGCAACGAAACCCTGGCCTCGCTGCGCGAACTTACCGGGGGCGAAATTGCGACCTATGCCGAGGTCATGGACCAGGTGACCAAGCGCCTCAACATCGAGATCAAATCCCAGGGTGATGACCGCGAGGACGCCCGCCTCGCCGATGCCCTGGTCGCGGACCTGCGTACCCGCCTCCGCCTCGGCGACGTGATGATCAGCTCCATTTCGAGCGAGGTCATCGCCTACATCAAGCGCACCTACCCCGAGGTCAAAACCGGCCAAATTTTCTGGCTCACCAGTTCCACCTACCTGCACCTGGACATCCTGACCGAGCAGTTGTTTGACCGGTTCGCCGAAACCCAGGCCGACTACCTGATGCTTCATGTGGCCAATCTCCGGAACATCGCCAACCTGCTCGCCCTCAAGCCCCCCGGTAAAACCATCGTCTTCTGGGACTTCGACGACCGGATGTACCTGGTCCACCAGGATCCCGGCGACCGCCTGTGGGGAACGCCCCCGCCGTCGCGCGGGCTCCGCGCCCTTCGGGTTGGTCGGTGAGTCCGCGTTCCCCGGTCATTTCCCAACTTTCCCTTTGATTCCCTGTTTTCCTCCCGTATAGTTGATCCTTCTGTTTTCATGCACCGTACGCAGGAGTTTCTCCATGTTTGATGCTTTTCGGGACCGCCATATCGGGCCGGGTGAATCGGAGACGGCCGCCATGTTGTCCGCGATCGGGGCCGCCACGCTGGACGAATTGATCGACCAGACCGTCCCCTCCGCCATCCGCCTGAAACGGCCGCTCCGCGTCCCCGCCGGCGAACCGGAACACGCCTACCTCGCCCGGCTTAAAACCATTGCCGCGAAAAACAAGGTCTTCACCTCGTGCATCGGCCTCGGCTACCACGACTGCCTGACCCCTCCGGTGATCCTGCGCAACGTGTTCGAAAACCCGGCCTGGTACACCCCGTACACGCCGTACCAGGCCGAAATCGCCCAAGGCCGTCTCGAGGCCCTGCTAAACTTCCAGACCATGGTCAAGGACCTGACCGGCATGGATGTCGCGAACGCCTCGCTGCTCGATGAAGCCACCGCCGCGGGCGAGGCGATGGTCATGCTCCACCGCGTGCACCAACGCACCAGCCGCAAGTCCGAGGCGGAGACGTTTTTTGTCGCCGACACGGTCCTGCCCCAGACCCTGGCCGTGCTGCGCAACCGCGCCGAACCGATCGGGATCACCCTCGAGGTCGGCCAATTCCGCACCGTCACCCTCGGTCCGCAGCACTTCGGCGCGCTCGTCCAGTACCCCGATGCCCACGGCAATGTCTGCGACTACCGCTCGTTCATCGAGCGCGCCCACGCGGCGCAGGTGCCGGTGGCCATGGCGACCGACCTGCTCAGCCTGACCTTGCTGACACCGCCCGGGGAACTGGGCGCCGATGTTGCCTTCGGCAGCGCCCAGCGCTTTGGTGTTCCGATGGGTTTCGGCGGCCCGCATGCCGCCTTCTTCGCCACCCGCGAAACCCTCGTGCGCGAGATGCCCGGCCGCATCATCGGCGTATCCGTCGACAAGTTCGGCCGCCCCGCCTTCCGCATGGCCCTCCAGACCCGCGAACAACACATCCGCCGCGAAAAGGCCAAATCCAACATCTGCACCGCCCAGGCCCTGCTCGCCAACATCGCCGGATTCTACGGCGTGTACCACGGTGCCGAAGGCCTGCGCCGCATCGCGCTGCGCACCCACAAGCTCGCCCGGGTGCTGGAGGATCAGCTGGTTCGTTTAGGATTTGTGCAGGCTAATCCCTACTTCTTCGACACGTTGCGCATTTCCTTGGCCGGAGTGGCCGGCGCAACCTCTGCCGCCGTGCGCGCCCTCGCCGAAAAGGCGCGGATCAACCTGCAGTACCCCGCCGACGGCCATATCGGCATCGCGTTCGACGAGACCTCCACCCCCGAACTGGTCCGAACCCTCGTCGGGATCTTTGCCGCCGTGGCCGGGAAGCCGACGCCGGTGTTCGATGTCGCGGCGGACATGAACGCCGTCGAGTTGGTGTACCACGACGACCTCGTGCGGAAAAGCCCGTACCTGACCGCTCCGGTCTTCTCCGCCCACCGCTCCGAAACCGCGTTGATGCGCTACATCAAGTCGTTGGAGCAAAAGGATCTGGGCCTGAACGAGGCGATGATTCCGCTCGGTTCCTGCACGATGAAACTGAACAGTGCGGCCGAGATGATCCCGGTCACTTGGCCCGAATTCGGCCGGATGCATCCCTTTGCCCCGGCCGATCAGGCCAAAGGCTATGCACAAATCTTCAAAGAGCTGGAAAAAGACCTCGCCGAGATCACCGGATTCGCGGCGGTTTCGCTGCAGCCCAACGCCGGTTCGCAGGGCGAGTACGCGGGCCTGATGGTCATCCGGGCCTACCACATCGCCCGTGGCCAGCCGCAACGCACCATCGCGCTGATCCCCTCCAGCGCCCACGGCACCAATCCGGCGTCGGCCGTGATGGCCGGCATGGACGTGGTCATTGTGAAATGCGATGCCCATGGCCGGATCGACTTCGCCGACCTCAAGGCCAAGGCCGAACAAATCGCCGACCGGTTGTCGGTGTTGATGATCACCTATCCTTCCACCTACGGTGTCTTCGAGGACAACGTGCGCGACGTCATCAAACTGGTCCACAAGCTCGGCGGCCAGGTGTACATGGATGGCGCGAACATGAACGCGCAGGTCGGCTTGACCAGCCCCGGGGCCATCGGCGCCGATGTCTGCCACCTGAACCTGCACAAGACCTTTGCGATCCCGCACGGGGGAGGCGGCCCGGGCATGGGCCCGATCGGCGTGGCCAAACACCTCGCCCCGTTCCTGCCCGGACACCCGTTGATCGCCACCGGCGGGAAACAGGCGATTCCGGCCGTCTCCGCCGCGCCGTGGGGCAGTGCGTCGATCCTGTTGATCTCGTACGGCTATATCCGCATGCTCGGCGGCGACGGCATGACCCAGGCCACCAAGATGGCCATCCTCAACGCCAACTACATCAAGGCGCGGCTTGAGCCCTTCTTCGAGGTTCATTTCACCGGTACCAAGGGCCGGGTGGCCCATGAAATGATCTTCGACCTGCGCCCGCTGCGCGACCGCTCGGATGTCGATGAACAGGACGTGGCCAAGCGGCTGATGGACTACGGATTCCACGCCCCCACGGTGTCGTGGCCGGTGCCCGGTACGATGATGATCGAACCGACCGAGAGCGAACCGAAGGAAGAGCTCGACCGGTTTTGCGATGCGATGATCGCCATCCGCGGCGAAATCGACGCCGTCATCAACGGCGAGTCCGACCGCACCGACAACCCGCTCAAAAATGCCCCGCACACGGTCGCCGAGGTCTGCGCCGACACCTGGACCCACGCCTACACCCGCGCGCAGGCCGCATTTCCGCTGCCCACCTTGCGCCAGCGTCAATT
>CALBHI010000057.1 GCA_937894535.1 uncultured Verrucomicrobiota bacterium | reverse complement strand
TTGGCTGCCAATCACAGCGTGTCGTGCAGGCGGCGGATGAACTCAAGCAATGTATCTGAGCGGCCATTGGCTGCCAATCACAGCGAATCGCAAGGGTCACCCTCTCCCCTACCGAATGTATCTGAGCGGCCATTGGCTGCCAATCACAGCATAGACTTGCTCGTGAGCAAGCTGCTTACGAATGTATCTGAGCGGCCATTGGCTGCCAATCACAGCCCCAGGATGCAAGGTCTAACAGGCAGGGGAAATGTATCTGAGCGGCCATTGGCTGCCAATCACAGCACGAACGTGGTCCTTGTCGGCGGCGGGTGGAATGTATCTGAGCGGCCATTGGCTGCCAATCACAGCATAATCAGAAACCCTGTGAATAACTGGCGGAATGTATCTGAGCGGCCATTGGCTGCCAATCACAGCGATGTCGGCCACGGGGACAACAAGGCAGCAATGTATCTGAGCGGCCATTGGCTGCCAATCACAGCGGGCGGTATAGGTACGGTGAACGAGCGGGCGACATTTCGGTTATCGGTCCTGATCCCATTGCGGCAAACCGGTAGATTTTTTCTGCTCTTCGTTTGTTCGAAGTTGAACTTCACCGGGGTGAGGGTACAAGTCAACACAATGAACCTGAATGAAAAGCAGAAGGAAAACCTGGCGAAGTCTCACCAGGACGCACACCGCGCACTGGCCGAAGCGGCCCGCAAGCACAGGGAATAGGTCGCCAAGGAAAAGCCGCTCCAACCACCGTCGAAGTAGATGATGTCCATCAAACGAAATGCGACCTGACGTCAGGGCGGCTGCTTGTACGACGACGATTGGCCGGAGCAAACACCCCGCTAGCGCGCTTCCAGCCACGCCTGATCGCCGGCGCTGAGGCGGTCGATCGGTAGCCGGACCGTCGTACCGTCGCGGCGTTCGAGCACGACCACTCCGGCCTCACGGCCGGCCAGCCGCGCCTCCAGCGTCTTGCCGCGCTGATCGGTCCAGGTCCGGAAGGCATCAGCCTCCGGCTCCGGCGCGGGCGGCGGCTCCGGGGCACGCTCCACCGTAAAGTCGAGGGTTTCCTCGTTGAACCGGAAACGGTAGCGGCCTTCAAACCGGCCTTCACCGGCGACGCGGCCCCCGAGGCGCTTGAGCTTGGTGGAACTGCCGAGGCCCACCGCATGACCGTCGTAGGCCGCACCCCAGAAAATCACCCCGTCCTCGTTGGCCGACACCGTGAACAACGGCGCCTCCGCGCCGGACACCTCGGCGTCCCCCTCCCACACATGGTCGGCGACCAGCCGCAGCGGCCACGCCGTTTTGCTCCAGCCGTTGGCGTCGCTCGCAACATGCATCGCCGCGTACATCGAAAAAGGCGGACGCTCCGGCTTCGCCGCGGCCACCGGCGCGGCCGGCGCTCCTCCCGAACGCGGCCGCTCGACCAGTCCGTAGATCCGCGCACTCCAGGCCGGCAGGGTGGTCCGGGCCATCAACGACTCCCCGCGCAAGGTGAACGGCTTGGAGGCGGCGCTGCGCGTTGCCCCGCCGTAGTTCACGTCATCCGTGTCGAGCCGCATCACCCACGGCCCGGCCGCCGGAAAGGGCACGACCACCTCGGTCGGCGTCGCGGCGAGGTTGGCGGCGATGACCACCACGTCGTCGGGCGACGCGGCCGACCAGCGCCAGTACACGATAGACTTCGCCTCGTGGTCGATCGCCGGGATGCGCACCTCGCGGCCGGTCAGCCCCACCGTCGCCCCGCCCCGGTTGCGCCGCAGCGCGATCAGGTCGCGGTGCAGGGCCAGCAGGCCGGCATGGCGTGCGGTTTTGCCCCAGTCGAGCGGGACATCGTCGTGGAACGTGCCGGCCTCCTGGAACTCGTTGCCCATGAACAGCAGCGGGATGCCCGGCGCGGTGAAGGTGAACAACGCGCCGAGGCCGCTGAGCGCACGCGCCTTGGCGCTGCCGGGATTCGCGGGATCGATGTCGGAGGCGATGCGCTGCATGCCGTTGATCTTCCCGGCCTCGTCGTGGTTGTCGACGTAGATGACGCGGGGCATGCCGCCGCTCCGGCCGATCGCGTTGGCGAGCTTGCGCAGGTCGCGTTCGTCGTCGGTGCGCGCGGACAAGGCGGGCATGACCTGGTGGTGGAAATCGTAATCCCACGAGGCATGGAACGCGCCGATGTCGAGCGAGTCCTCGGCGATGCTCCAGCGTCCGGGAAACCGCTCGCGGATCTCGCGGTTGATGTCGTCGAGCATGGCGGCCCCGGCCGGAATCGGCTGCGCGCCGAAACTGTGGGCGCGGATGTTGATGGTGGAATCCCAGCGGAACCCGTCGGCACGGTACTCCTCCAGCCACATCATGGCGTTGTCGCGCACATAACGGCGAACCATCGGGTCGTCGTAGCGCAGGCGCGGACCCCACGGGGTCATGCCGATGCCCTCGCCCTCGTAGAAGTAGATGCCGCCGTTGAGGCCGTTGCCGGTGCCGTCGAACTGCAGCAGGTCGAGGTTCTGCGGCCCGTAGTGGTTGTGCACGATGTCGAGGTGTACGGTGAGGCCGCGGGCGTGGCACTGGCGGATGAAGGCCTTGAGCGCGTCGGGGCCGCCGTAGGCCTGTTCGCCGGCGAAGGGATCGCTCGGGTTGTAGCCCCAACTGTGCCGCCCGCTGAACTCATGGACCGGCAGCAGGCAGAGGGTGGTGACACCGAGATCGACGAGGTAATCGAGGCGGCGCGCGGCATCGGCGAAGGTCGCGGGCTGGCCGTCGGTGGGTTTCGGATCGTAAAACGCCCCGATGTGCAGCTCGTAGATGACCATGTCGTCGAGCGTCTGCGGCGGGGCGCGGTGGCCGCTCCAGTCGAACGCCGCCGGATCGTAGAACAGCCCGTGGCGTCCGTCCGGGGTGACCGCCCGCGCATAGGGGTCGCGCTTGACCGAGGAGCCGTTGAGGAGGAACGCATACCCTCCGCGCGGACGGCTGCGCTTGATGGTCAGCGACCAGATGCCGGTCGCCTCGTCCTTGATCAACTGGTCACCCTGCATCGCCTTCCAGTTGTTGAACTCGCCGATCACCGCGACCGATCGGGCGTTGGGAGCCCAGACGCGGAAGGTGGTTGATCCATCGCCGCCGCTGACCCCGAGCGGTTCCTGCGCGCGGGCCGGCACGCTCATCGCGACCAGCAACAGGAGCAGATGCAGCATGCGGGGCATGGCGGGTTACTCCGGACGGACCAGGTTGGCGTAGGCGGCAGCGATGCGGCGGCAGTATTCCCCGAAGTTGTAGCGCTCGTCGATCAAGCGGCGTCCCGCCGCGCCAAAGCGCAACCGCGTGTCCTCGTCGGCCACCAGCCAGTTGATCCCGGCGGCGAACGCGGGCGGCGTGGCCTCGACGAGCATCGCGAAAGAGTCATCGAGAATCAGCCGGTTCGATTCGTTGTTGGTGGCGACGATCGGGCGCGCCGCCTTGAGGTAGTCGAGCAGCTTCAGCGGCGTGTTGATGCCGGCGCGGCGCGGCGACAGGAGGATATCGGCGGCGGCCATGTAGTGCGGCAGTTCGTCGGGCGGGAAATGCCCGAGGAAGGTCACGTGATCCTCGATGCCGTGGTTGCGCAGCCAGGTGCGGCGCGCCACGATCTCCGGCTCGGAGCCACCGATGATCACGAACCGCACCTGCGGATGTTGCTGCACCACGTAGGGCATGCTGTCGAACATCAGGTCGAGCCCCTGGTACACCGCGAAGGAACCGACGTACATGACCAGCACCTCGTCGGGTTTCTGGCGCATGCGCGCGCCCAGGGCGGCGGCGCGTTTTGCGTCGGGTTCGACCAGCGAGGACGGGATGTCGAAGATGTGGTGGACGGGCCGACCCGGCGCAGCGGCGCGCGCCTGCTCGGCGAGCC
>CALBHI010000056.1 GCA_937894535.1 uncultured Verrucomicrobiota bacterium | reverse complement strand
AACAACAGCGTGCCCTGGTATTCCTGCAGCGCCTGTTCGAGGGCCTCGCGGGCATGGATATCAAGGTGGGTGGTCGGTTCGTCGAGCAGCAACAGGTTCGGCGGCTTGACCAGCAGGCGTGCGAAGGCGAGGCGGATTTTTTCGCCGCCGCTCAACACGCCCACCGTCTTGTCGATCGCCTCGCCGGAAAATCCGAAGCCGCCGAGCGTGCCGCGCAGGTCTTTTTCCGGCACGTCGGGCGCGACCTGGCGGATCGCCTGCAGCATGGTCTCGTGCTCGTTCATCGCCTCGGCAAAATCCTGCGTCTGGTAACCGGGCACGACCTTGTGGCCGAGTTCGCGGCCGCCTTCGTTCAGGGGCAGCGCGCCGGCGAGGATGCGCAGCAGCGTGGTCTTGCCGAGGCCGTTGTGGCCGACCAGCGCGGTCTTTTCCCCGCGCTGAATGGCCAGATCGACGCCGCGCAGCACCCAGCGCGCACCGTCGTAGGTCAGCCCGGCGTTGTCCAGGCGGATCACCTCGATGCCGCAATGCGGCGGGGCGGGCAGCCGGATCCGGCCGCGGGTCTGGATCGCATCCGGCTCCTCGATGTCCTCCATTTTCTCCAGCATCTTCACCCGGCTCTGCACCTGCGCGGCCTTGCTCGCCTTGGCCCGGAAGCGGTTCACAAAGTCCTCGATGTCCTTGCGTTTCGCGTCCTGGTTCTTTTTGCGGGCGAGGGCCTGCTCGACGCGGATGACCGGGTCGCGCATGTAGGTGTCGTAGTTGCCGGCATAGGCGGTGGCCCGGCCGGCATTGATCTCGATGGTGCGTTTGGTCAGCGAGTTGAGCAGGAACCGGTCGTGTGAAATCAGCACGAGCGTGCCTTCGAAATCGCGCAGGTAGCGTTGCAGCCACTCCACCGCGGGGAGGTCGAGGTAGTTCGAGGGCTCGTCGAGCAGCAGCGTGTCGGGCCGGGCGACCAGCACGCGGGCGAGCTCGGCGCGCATCTGCCAGCCGCCGCTGAACGCGCGCAGCGGCTGCATCAACAGGTCCGCGGAAAAGCCGAGGCCGCCCAGCGCCTCCTGGGCGCGGGTCCGCAGTTCGTACCCACCGAGGGATTCGTACTCGTGCTGCAGATCGCCGAGTTCGGAGAGGATACGGGTCCGCGCCTGCGGCTCATCCGATCCGGGTGCCGTTTCGGCCAGCGCGTGCTCCAGCTCATGAATGCGGCGATCGATCACGCGCAGCTCCGGCAGCGCGTCGGCCACATAGTCCAACATCGGTACGTCGTTGTCCCCGTTGTTCAGCACCTGCCGCAGGTAGCCCAGGCGCAAACCGGCGGTGCGGTGGATCTGTCCGCCATCCGGGGAAATGTCGCCAGTGATCAGGCCGAACACCGTACTCTTGCCCGCGCCGTTGGGACCGACCAGACCGACCCGGTCGCCGGGGGCGATCAGGAAACTGGCCGCGGATAGCACGTCCTGGGGGCCGTAGTGTTTGGAAACCTGGCGAAATTCAATCATGGGTGCCGCTTATACTCCACCCGGTCGGCAAAAAGCAATGGATAGGCGTCAAACCGCTTCACCAGCGGCACGTGTTTCGTTTCGATTTTGTTTTCCTCGGGATAGGCCTTTCGCCATACTCTCGCCCGAGCCCGAACCATCCCATCACAGGACCGAAACGCATGATACGTCGCTTGCTTCTTTTGCTCGTGCTGGCCGCCGGCCCCTTGTCCGCCCAGGAACCGGTCCTCAGCAAAACGGTGCGGGCCCTTCCCGGCATCAACCCGACCCCGGTCCTCCAGTACGAGGATGCGACGGCCCGCCAGGTCGAGATCTCCGGCATCTGGAACCTGTGGTCGAACCGCGTTGCCCTCACCCGCCAGGGTGCAATCTGGCAGCTTGATGTCCGGACCCTGAAGCTCAAACCGGGGCGTCACGAGTACAAGTTCATCGTCAACGGGGTCTGGGAGCCGGGCGACAACCGCGCCTTCTACATCGACGACAACGGGGTGCTGATCCGTCCGCCCAACCTGGTCGTGAAGGCGCTGCACGAAGCGCCGAACGAGATCCTGGTCTTCCTCAACCGCGTGCTGAAGGGAAACGAAAACGTGCGCATCAGCCTGGAATCGGGCATCCCGGTCAAGGAGGTGCTCGTATCCACCGGCAAGGAAGAGGGTCGTTCGCGCGGCCACATGATCACCGCCGGCACCCTCACCTTCGTGTTTGATCCTGCGGCCTACGGCATCACGGTGAGACCCACCGACGTGATCGGCGTGGCCGGCAATTTCAACTACTGGAATGGCAGCGGCGGTCCGAACGACCTGTGGCGGATGCTGGATGAGGACGGCGACGGCATCTGGCAATTGTCAATGACCCTCGATGGGCTGCGCAAGGCCGCAAACGAACCGGACTTCCTGTTCCGCTTCGTCATCAACGGTTCACAATGGTTGACCGTTCCGTCCGAGGCGCCGAATGCGGTCGCCGACGGCAGCGGCAACCGCAACTACCGCATCGACCCCAGCGCCACCGGCAGTTCGGTGCTGAAGGTCATCACCGCCGAACCGATCCCGGTGGATGCGTTGCAGGTACTGGTCATCGAAGGCCTGGCCGACCGCAAGGCCTGGCACCAGGTCACCCCCGGCGCGGTCATGAACCGGTTCGTCTCCGACAAGGCACTCGGCGTGACCCTCAACCGCGAACAGAACGCCACCACCTACCGCATCTTTGCCCCGCGTGCCACCCAGGTTGATTTGTGCCTCTTCGACACGCCGGAATTCGAGGTCCATAAACCTGCGTACAAACGCCTGACCCCGCGCGAACGGTATCCGATGTGGAAGGACGAGGCGGACGGCGTCTGGGAGATCACCCTGCTCGGCCTCGATATCGGGGCCTACTACTCCTTCACCATCGACGGACCGGCCGGCCGTGGCGAGGGCTTCAACCGCGACGCCTTCGTCTCCGACCCGTACGGCCTCGCCTCCGCCCATGCGGAGAACAACACCATCGTCATCGATCCCGACGCGACCAACAAATGGTTTGGCGGCTGGTCGAACCAGACCTACCGCGCCCCCGATTTCCAGGACATGATCATCTACGAGGCGCACCTGCGCGACCTGACCATGCACCCGTCCTCGCTGGTGCCCGCTCACCTGCGCGGCACGTATGCCGGCCTGCTTGCCACCGACGGCACCGGCACCGGGCTTGACCACCTGAAGGACATGGGCGTGAACATGATCGAGTTCCTGCCCATGCAGGAGTTCAACAACGGCGTCGGGGAATACAACTGGGGCTACACCACGGTCCATTATTTCGCCCCCGAGGCGTCCTTCGGCCGCGACCCGCTCAAGGGTTCGCAGTTCTATGAATTCAAAAACATGGTGAACGCGTTGCACCAGCACGGATTCGGCGTGATGCTGGACGTGGTCTACAACCATGTCGGCTGGCCGAACCTGTTTGCCCACATCGACCGGAAATATTTCTTCCGCCTGACCCCGACGTACGACTACCTGAGCTTCAGCGGTGTCGGCAACGATTTCAAATCCGAGTCGCCGATGGCCCGCAAATTCATCGTCGAGAACATCAAGTTCCTCGTGCGCGAACTCAAGATCGACGGGTTCCGCTGGGACCTTGCCGAACTGATCGACATGGAGACGTTGATGGAGGCGAAGCGCGAAGCCGAGAAGATCAACCCGCGTGTGATCATGGTGTCCGAGCCGTGGAGCTTCCGCGGCAACCACAAGGACCAACTGCGCGGCACTGGGTGGGCCGCCTGGAACAACGACTTCCGCTACGCCGGCAAGGACTTTGCCCGCGGCCGCGCCAACCGCGACACCATGAAGAAGGTCATCGCCGGCTCAACCGAGTTGTGGACGGACAACCCGCTGCAGTCCGTCAATTACGTGGAAAGCCATGACGATATGGCCCTCGCCGACGTGCTCAGCTCGCGGCCGGACAAGGATGGCCGCCACCTGACCGAGTTCGATGCGCAAATGAACCGCCTCGCCGCCACGCTTGTCTTCACCTCGCTGGGCATCCCGATGATCAACGAGGGCCAGGAGTTCATGCGCAGCAAACGCGGCATCTCGAACACCTACAACCGCGGCGACGGCGTCAACGCAATCCGCTGGACCGACCGCGAACGCCCGATTGCCGCGGAGACCATGTCCTACTACCGCAGCCTGATCCACCTGCGCA
>CALBHI010000055.1 GCA_937894535.1 uncultured Verrucomicrobiota bacterium | reverse complement strand
CGCGAGCATCGCCTTCAGCCGTTCGATCTTCTCCACGAGGCCGGCTTCGTTTGCACGGGTCTGGTCGACCACCTCGGGTTTGGCTTTCGCCATGAACTTCTCGTTGGCCAGCATGGCCCGGGTCTTGACGAGGCTTGTCTCGGAAAGCGCGAGCTCGTCGCCCAGCCGTTTCTTCTCGGCCTCGCGGTCGACCCCGGCCATCGACATATAGATCGCGCCGCGGGTGCAGAGCGTGGTCGGCATGGCCCCGGGCGGGGTGAACGCCGGATCGATGGTGATCGTGCCCGCCTTGAGCAGCGCGGCCATGCCGGTGACGTCCTGGCGGAACAGATCGACTTCCTCGGGGAAGGTCGGCTTGAGGATGAAATCCATTTTCTGCGCCGGGCTGATATTGTAGTCGCCGCGCAGGGTACGTCCGGCGCGGATCAGTTCGTGTTTGCCGTCGACGTACTGCACGAACGGTTCGGCCATGTTGCGCAGCGGGCTTTCGTTGTCGAGCGGCCACTCGGCGCGCAGGATGCTGACCGTGCCGTCGCCGTAGCCCATCAGCAGCCACAATTCCTCGGTCAGGTACGGCATCAGCGGATGCAGCAGGCGCAGGGCGCGCGAGAACACGTGCAGCATGATCTGCAGCACTTCGCGGCGGCGGGCCGCGTCCTCGCCGTACAACCACTCCTTGGCGTACTCGAGATACCAGTCGCAGAACTCGTGCCACATGAACTCGTACATCACCTTCGCGTAGTCGTTCAGGCGGTACAGCTTCAGGTTGTCCTCGGCGGCCTTGGCCGCGTCCTGGATGCGGGCGACGATGTGCCAGTCGTCCGGACGCCAGAGCGCCGGATCCAGCTTCATGTCCGCCGCGGTGAGGCCCTCCTTCTGCAGGCTCATCTGCATGAAGCGGGCGGCGTTCCAGATCTTGGTGCCGAAATTGCGGCCGATCTCGAACTTCTCCTTCGACACGTACACGTCCTGGCCGGTCGCGGTGAGCATGATCAGGCTGAAGCGAAGCGCGTCGGCGCTGTAGTCGCGGATGATGTCGAGCGGGTCGATCGAGTTACCCAGACTCTTGCTCATCTTGCGGCCCTGGTCGTCGCGCACCGTGCCGTGGATGTACACCTCGCGGAACGGGATGTCGCCCATGAACTCCATGCCGGCCATGATCATGCGGGCCACCCAGAAGAACAGGATCTCCGAGGCGGTGACCAGCGAATGGGTCGGGTAGTAGAAGGCGAGGTCCTTGTTCTTCTCAGGCCAGTTGAACACGCTGAACGGCCAGAGCCATGACGAGAACCAGGTGTCGAGCACATCCTCGTCCTGGCGGATCTTCGATGAACCACATTTCGGACACGCGGTTGGCGTGCCGCGGTCGGCCCACTGGTGTCCGCAGTCGTCGCAGTAGAACACCGGGATGCGGTGGCCCCACCAGATCTGGCGGGAGATGCACCAGTCGCGGATGTTCTCCATCCATTCGAGGTACACCTTGTTCCAGCGTTCGGGCACGAACACGATGCGGCCGTCGCGCACGGCCTGGATGGCCGGTTCGGCCAGCGGCTTCATCTTCACGAACCACTGCGGGGAAAGGCGCGGCTCCACCACCTGGTGGCAGCGGTAGCAGTGGCCCACCGCGTGCGGGTGTTCGTCCACCTTGTCGAGCAGGCCGGCCGCAGCCATATCGTCCATGATCTTCTTGCGGCAGGCGAAGCGCTCCATGCCCTGGTACGGTCCGGCCTCCTCGTTCATGTGGCCGTCGTCGGTCATGACATTGATCATCGGCAGGTTGTGCCGCTGGCCCATGCCGAAGTCGTTCGGATCGTGGGCCGGGGTCACCTTCACGCAGCCGGTACCGAACTTCGGATCGACGAAGTCATCGGCGATCACCGGGATCTCGCGGCCGATCACCGGCAATACCAGCAGCTTGCCGACGAGGTCGGTGTAGCGTTCGTCCTTCGGGTTGACTGCGACCGCGGTATCGCCGAGGTAGGTTTCCGGGCGGGTCGTCGCCACGGTCACGAAGCGGCCGGGCTCGCCCTTCACCGGATAGCGGAAGTGGTACAGCTTGCCCTGCACGCTCTGGTGTTCGCTCTCCTCGTCGGACAATGCGGTCTCGCAGCGCGGGCACCAGTTGATAATATATTTGCCGCGGTAGATCAGGCCCTTGTCGTAGAGGCGCACGAAGACTTCCTTCACCGCGTTGCTCAGGCCCTCGTCCATGGTGAAGCGTTCGCGATCCCAGTCGCACGCCGCGCCGAGACGCTTGAGCTGGCGGTTGATGGTGCCGCCGTACTCCTCTTTCCACTCCCAGACGCGTTTGACAAATTTCTCGCGCCCGAGGTCGCGGCGACCCTTGCCTTCCTTCTTCAGCGCGCGCTCCACCACGTTCTGGGTGGCGATGCCGGCGTGGTCCGTGCCGGGCACCCACAGGCTGTTGCGGCCCTGCATGCTGCGCCAGCGGATCAGGATGTCCTGGATCGTGTTGTTCAGGGCGTGGCCCATGTGGAGGAAGCCGGTCACGTTTGGCGGCGGGATCACGATGGTGAACGGTTCCCCGCCCTGTCCGGGCTGGCGGGAGAAGGTCTTCTCGTCCAGCCAGCGCTGCGTCCATTTGTCCTCGATCGCCTTCGGGTCGTAGTTTTTGGGTATCTCGGTCATAATCGTCTCTCGGGATGAAAAAGCCGCGCCATACTGCCACGGCAGGCGGGAGCCAGCAATGTTCAATTCAGGCGGTCATCCAGCATCACCAAACCAACAGCTCACTGGGCCCGCTCGACCAATGAGGATTCACCCGGTCTGCGGGCATCATCCGTACGTAGGATGAATTGGATTGGTGACCGTCTGGTTCACGCGTTCGTCAGGGTAATCAAAGGCGCCATCCCGGATGAGCTGGCCAAATTCCGACAGCCGATGACGACGCACCAATGCACGTATAGCCTTGGTGATTGCCATTTCATGGTTTTTCTCGCCGGTGTATGTGATGAGCGCAGCGAGGGATTTCCGGTCAATATTCACCGTGATTCGCATGAACGCTATGTTCGACGAGCCTTGCTTAAGGATCAATCCCGAAAACGACTACCCATGAAAAAGTGATGCGCGGGATGCGCCTCACTTCGCCTTCTTCGACTCGTCGAGGAACAGCTTGTACTCGACGCTGTCCACCAGCGCTTCCCACGAGGCTTCGATCAGGTTGGTGGAGACACCGACCGTGCCCCAGGTTTGTTCGCCGTCGCTCGACTCGATGAGCACGCGCGTCTTGGCCGCGGTGGCGGTTTCCGGGTCGAGGATACGGACGCGGTAGTCGACGAGCTGGACTTCGCCGATGCGCGGGTATTCGGCGGCCAGCGCCTTGCGCATTGCGTTGTTCAGGGCATCGACCGGACCGTCCCCCTCGCCCACGGTGTGCAGCACCTTGCCGTTGACGCTGAGCTTGACCGTGGCCTCGGAGATGCACGGCTGGTCCTTCTCGCGCTTCTCGACGATAACCCGGAAGGCATCGAGCGAGAAGAACGGCTTATGGGCCTTGAGCACCTTCTGGATGAGCAGCTTGAACGAGGCCTCGGCCGCCTCGAACTCGTAGCCCTTCTTCTCCATGGCTTCCAGTTCTTTCAGAATGTCCTTCACCTCGGGCGATTTCTTGTCGAGGTTGAGGCCCATTTCCACCGCCTTGAGGAAAACGTTGCTGGTACCGGACAATTCGGAGATCAGCACGCGGCGCTGGTTCCCGACCTGTTCGGGCCGGATGTGCTCGAAGCTGTGCGGATTCTTGTTCACCCCGTCCACGTGCATGCCCGCCTTGTGGGCGAACGCGCTGTGACCGACGAACGCGGCCTTGTCGTTCGGGCGCACGTTGGCCATCTCGTAGACGAAGTCGGCTACCGCCTTGAGCTGTCCGAGTTTCTCCGGGGCGGCGAGGACCTGGTAGCCCATCTTGAGCCCGAGGTTGGGGATGATCGAGCAGAGATTGGCGTTGCCGCAGCGTTCGCCGAACCCGTTGATCGTGCCCTGCACATGCATGGCACCGCAGCGGATGGCCTCCAGTGAATTGGCCACGCCGAGTTCCGAATCATTGTGGGTGTGGATGCCGATGTTCGCGCCGAACTGCTTGAGCACCTCGCGGGTGATGTCGCCGACCT
>CALBHI010000054.1 GCA_937894535.1 uncultured Verrucomicrobiota bacterium | reverse complement strand
GATGATCGACCACCCGGACAGGCCGATGGCCACGGCCAAAACCGTGCCACCCATGGCACGGAGGAACCCGGTCGAAACCCGGAGGGCGGCAAGTTTCCCCAGGCAGGACAAGCCGAGCGCGATGAAGGGGAACACGAGGATGGCATCGAGGTCGATGTGCAGCGATGACTGGACCAGGTGAAAGGCGGCGATCACCGCCAGCATGGTCGGCACAAGCGGAAGCGCTTGGCGGTGGAAGATGAATACCACGGCAATCAACACCAGGGCGACGGTGCCGAGACTGGCCAATGGATAGCCAAGAAATTCGCGGGCAAAGGGGGATATCCATTCGAGCGATACCGGGGCCCGTAGCTGACCGATGGCCACCAGCGATTCCATGGGGAGGCGGAATCCGTATGGATTCACCACCGTCGCGAGCGCCATCACGACCGCCAGGAGAAAGAAGCGGGAAGGCGGGGTCCCGCCCGTCGGGTAGCGGCGCTGCTCAATGCCCCGCAACAGTGCGATGACCGGTCCAAGCAGCATCCACGGTGCAGTGTTGGCCCAGATGACTTGAACCGCAACGAGCCCTCCAAACCGCAACCCGGTCAGGCTGCCGCTGGTTCCGCGCACGACCAGGGCAATCAAGGGCAGAGCAAGGAGCGCGGGCCGCATGACCAGCGCTGGTGCCAGCAGCCAGCCGCAGAAGAGGATTGCCGCCGCGACGGCATAGTCGCTGCCGTACCGCCGAACCACCGGAACCAGAAGCACGAAGGCCAACGTGGCCAATACCGCGTGAAGCAGGACCGCCAATCCACTGCCACCCAGCGACCAGACCCCGTATACCGCGATGTCGTACAGCCAACTGTTCTGGATCCAGGGCGTATTGGCGGGGAGCGCGAAGGAGAACGGGTCAATCTGGGCCGGGCCATAGGCGAGGGCGTTACGTCCGGCCGCTAGATGGAGCCAGATTTCCGAGCCGCTGACTGAACGTAGGCCGAGCAGGAAAACCACCAGCAGGGCTCCGGCCGTGAGCAGGCTGGCGGTAAAGGAAGACGCGGGTTGCGTTTCTGCCGTTGTTTGTGTTGATGCCTCGCCAGCCACGGTGCCAGTGTGGATATCGGACTGCAAAATGCAAGAGCGAACCCGTCGGGGGCGTGACAGGGCGGGTCCGCTGTGGCATAGTGGTGGCGTGGAAAACCATGTCCTAGACCTGCAGCAACGCCCCCGCCGTAACCGCCGCACCGATGCGTTGCGCCGCCTCGTGCGCGAGACGTCCCTCTCGCCTGACCACCTCATCTGGCCGCTTTTTGTCTGCGAAGGACGCAACCGCCGCGAGACGATCCGCTCGATGCCGGGCGTGTTCCGGTTGAGCCGCGACCTGATCGTGAAGGAAGTCCGGGCCGCCGCGCGCCTCGGCATCCCCGCGGTGGCCTTGTTCCCGGCGCTGCCGAACCGGCTCAAGGACAAGGTGGCCAGCGAGGCGATGAATCCGAAGGGTCTGTTGCCCACCACGGTCAAGGCGATCAAAAACGCGGTGCCGGACCTGGCGGTAATCACCGATGTGGCGATGGACCCGTATTCCAGCGATGGCCACGATGGGTATGTCGAGCGCGGCGAGATCGTCAACGACCGCACCGTCGAGATCCTCTGCGCGATGGCGCTGGCCCAGGCCGCGGCCGGGGCGGACCTGGTCGCCCCGTCGGACATGATGGATGGCCGGGTCGGGGCGATCCGCCGCGCCCTCGATGCCGGCGGCTTCACCGGGGTCGGTATCCTTTCCTACGCGGCGAAATACTGCTCCTCGTTTTACGGTCCGTTCCGCGATGCCCTCGATTCCGCTCCGCGCGGCGGCGACAAGAAGACCTACCAGATGGATCCGGCCAACCGGCGCGAGGCGATCCGCGAGGTGCTGCTCGATGTCGAACAGGGCGCGGACATCGTCATGGTGAAGCCGGCCATGCCCTACCTCGATGTGATCCGCGAGGTGCGCGATGCGGTGCACCTCCCGGTCGCCGCCTACCAGGTCAGCGGCGAATATGCGATGATCAAGGCCGCCGCCGCGAAAGGCTGGATCGCCGAAGAGGCGGCGATGATGGAAAGCCTCCTGTCGATCCGCCGCGCCGGTGCGGACATGATTCTGACCTATTTCGCCCGCACCGCGGCCGAGGTGCTGCGGCGATGACGCAACGGGTTGCCGTCGTCGGGGCCTCGCCGAACCCGGAACGATATTCCAACCAGGCGGTGCATCTGCTGCGTGAAGTCGGCCATGCCGTCATCCCGGTGAACCCCGGCCATGCGGTGATCGAGGGTCTGCCCGCAGTGCGCCGGATTGAAGACCTGGAAACCGGGACCATCGATACCGTGACCCTGTATGTCGGCCCGGGGATCAGTGCGGGCATGGCGGCTGCCCTGATGGCCCTCGCCCCGCGCCGGGTTATCTTTAATCCCGGTGCGGAAAATCCGGCGTTGGCGGACACGCTGCGCGACGGCGGCATGCAGGTGTTGGATGCCTGCACGCTGGTCCTGCTGCGCACCGGGCAGTTTTAGGATTACCGCGGCAGCCCGATGCCACCCAAGATCAGTCGGTGCCGCTGTGCCGCGGCACGCAGGTTGCCGGCATCGCGCGGCAATTCTAACCCAAGCAATTCCTGTTCGGCTGTTGTCACCAGCTGGTTGATGCGGACGGCATCGGAAATCGCCACCTGCTTCTTCGCTACGGCATCGGCCAGAACCTGGGTGGTTCCCTGCAGCAGGGTGGTGGTTTGATCGCGCAGCAGGTCGGCCGAAGCATATTCGGCGGTATCGATATGGCGCACGATGTCGCTCAGCCAGCGTGTTGCCGTGGAAAGCTGCTCCCGCATGAGTGAGGAAGGATTGCGGGGCCGCAGGGCGGTCAGGCCGCCGGGCGGTTCCGAAAACCGTCGCGAGCGTGGCAGGACCGGATTCAGCAGTTGTTTCGCCAGCGAGGTGGTGATCGAGCCGTGCGGGCAATAGACGCGGCCGTCGGCATTGATGGTGACCACGGCACCGCCGGTGTCGCGCAGGGAGAGGGGGGGAGCGGCGAGGCGGCCGGTGGCGCGATCAAGTACGATCAAGCCGGTCCAGCGAGGGGTGGTGATTTGTCCTCCGGTCGCGATGTCAAACGGATGACCCAGGTCGGTTTGAAAATACACATGGCGGGGGGTGATGCTGAGTACGCTGGACGGCTGGTTGCGCGGGATCAGCAGGCGACCTTGATGGATGGCCGGCTTGACCAATTGCCTGGCCAGCGTTTTCAGGTTGTTCCGCCACACGACAACGCCGTTGCGAATGGCGTAAATGGTATCACTGCCCGCCACATAAACGACCCCCTGTTCATCAACGGAAGGTGAGGCATAGGTTCTGCCGGTAAACAGGCGGTATTTGAGGGTTCCGGTCAGCGGGTCGTGGCAATGGAAAAATCCTTCGCCGTCACAAAAATACACATTCATGCCATCGGCGGAGATCACCGGGCTGGTCCCTGACCCTTCACCAATCGGAACTTTGTAAACGATCTGGATGTTGCCCGGCTCCATCTTGATGCCATACAGAAACCCATCACCGGTGGCGATGATCACGAGTTTTCCGTTGGGGTGGATAGCCGGGGTGTTGGCCACCAGGGATCCGTATCCGAGCAGACCGGCGATGATGGTGTCAACGATGGCCGGATCAACCAGGCCGGTCCACACGTCCAGCAGGTTGGTGGGGATTTCCGGTGCCACACCGTCTAGTTTGATGGGTGTCGCATTCAACGTGCCGAGTTCCCGGTCAAACAGCAACACATGTCCGCGAATCGTGATGCCGCCCACGCTGTTGGAACCCAGCAGCAGGGCGGTGCCGAACGGCGCGGGGACAAGGTTTACCCAACGCGTTGAGCCATCCGGATTGATGGCCCACAATTGATCCCGGTCGGTGAGGTAGATGACGCCGCGCTCGTCGATCACCGGTGAACTGGTCAACGCCTTGGAGTCGATCTCGGGATGGGTCCAGAGGCGTCGCCCGTAGCGGTTGAACGCGTGCAGGTTGCCGACCCCCTCCTTGCCGCTGGCCACATACAGGGTGCCGTCCGGGCCGATGGTGGGAGCGGTGATAATCGAATAGCCATCCAGGGCCGTCCACGCCACCTC
>CALBHI010000053.1 GCA_937894535.1 uncultured Verrucomicrobiota bacterium | reverse complement strand
TATGTAGGGGATTGCCCCGGAAACGTCCAGCTTTTTTTGCGGACGCTCGGCCCCCCCTCCGGACTCCCGCCCTATTTACCGCGGGCGGTGGCCGGCCGCGGGTTGATCAGGACGGACAGGAAGCGGCCGAGTTTCTGCGGTTCGCGGTCGGCCACGGCGATATCCGCCACGTCCGCCACGACCCGCCGGACCACCTCGTACCCGAGTTCCTGGTGGGCGTTTTCACGGCCACGGAACATCAGCGAAACCTTGACCCGGTGCCCCTCTTCAAGGAAGTCCCGGATATGCCGCAACTTGGTCTGGTAGTCGTGTTGTTGCACGTTCGTGTGGTACTTGACTTCCTTGACCTTGGTATTCGATTGGTTCTTCTTGGAGTTCTTTTCCTTCTTGGCCTGTTCGAACTTGAACTTGCCGTAGTCCATCACCCGGCATACCGGGGGCTGGGCCTGCGGGGAGATCTCGACGAGATCGAGCCCGCGCTGCTGGGCGAGGTTCAGGGCCTCGCGGGTGGGAACGACGCCGACCTGCGAGCCATCGACATCCACACAACGGACTTCGGGCACGCGGATCTGGTGATTGATTCTGGTGAAATTACGAATAACGACCTCCGACCTTACGCTTGTGTACTTGCTGCCGGCGCGGCGATCCGGGCCACCACGGTTTGCCCGCGGGTGGCTTCCTCGGTCCGCAACTGCGCCATGAACTGCTCCAACGTCATGACCCCGATATCGCCCGACACCTTGCCGCGCACCGCGACCAGGCCGGCTTCCTGCTCCTTCGCCCCGACGACCAGCATGTAGGGAATCTTCTGCAACTGGGCGTTACGGATTTTCGCCCCGATCTTCTCGTTGCGGTCATCCACGGTCACCCGGAAATCGGCGGAACGCAATGCCTCGGCAAGCTGCCCGGCATACGCGGCCTGGTTTTCCGTGAGGGTCAAGATCCGCACCTGTTCGGCGGCCAACCAGACCGGGAACGCACCGATGTAGTGCTCGGTCAGGATCCCGAAGAACCGCTCGATGCTGCCGAACAACGCCCGGTGGATCATGTACGGGCGGTGATCCTTGTTGTCGTCGCCGACATAGGTCAGATCGAAGCGCTCGGGCAGGTTGAAATCAAACTGGATCGTGGTCATCTGCCACTCCCGGCCGATGGCGTCACGCACCTTCATGTCGATCTTGGGACCGTAGAACGCGCCGCCGCCTTCATCCACCTCGTACGGGATGCCTTCCAGCTGAAGGGCCTTTTCGAGCGAGGCGGTGGCATCGGCCCAGTGCTGTTCCTCGCCGACGGATTTCGCCGGGCGCGTGGCCAGGTAGGCGGTGATGTCCTCGAACCCGAAGGTGCGCCAGATGTTGATGGCAAACTTGATGACGCGGATGATTTCCGATTCCATCTGCTCCGCGGTGCAGAATAGGTGGGCATCGTCCTGGGTAAAGCCGCGCACCCGCAACAGACCGTGCAGCACCCCCGCCTTTTCGTAGCGGTACACCGTGCCGAGTTCGGCCCAACGCAACGGGAGGTCGCGGTAGGAGCGTTTCTGCGCCTTGTAGATCTCGATGTGGAACGGGCAGTTCATCGGCTTGATGAAGTACTCGTTCTCGTCGATCTTCATCGGCGCGTACATGCTCTCCTTGTAAAAGCCGAGATGCCCCGAGGTCTCCCACAACGCGGCACGGCCGCAATGCGGGGTATACAACAGGTCATAGCCGCCGCGGAAATGCTCCTTGCGCCAGTAATCCTCGATCAGGCAGCGGATGCGCGCCCCCTTGGGGTGCCAGTGGATAAGGCCCGGTCCGACGTCCTCCTGGATGCTGAACAGGTCGAGTTCCTTGCCGAGCTTGCGGTGGTCGCGAAGTTTGGCTTCTTCCAACTGCTTGAGGTAAACGTTGAGCTGCTTCTCGTTGAGCTGCGCGGTGCCATACAGGCGCTGCAGCATCGGATTGGTCTCCTTGCCGCGGTAATAGGAACCGGCGACGTTGAGCAGCTTGAAGGCCTTGATCTTCCCGGTGGATTCGACGTGCGGGCCGCGGCACAGGTCGAGGAACTCGCCGTTGCGGTAAAAGGTGATGGTCTCGCCCTCGGGAATGTCGGCCAGGCGCTCGATCTTGAACTTCTGCCCCTTGGCCTTGATCAACTGCTCGGCTTCGGTCCGCGAGACCTCCATCCGCTCAAAGGGCTGGTCCTCGGCGATGATCTTGGCCATCTCGGCCTCGATCGCGGCAAAGTCCTCGGGGGTGAACCGGTGCGGCAGGTCAAAATCGTAGTAAAACCCATCTTCGGTCGGGGGGCCGATATCCAGTTGGACATCGGGATACAGACGGCAGACAGCGGTGGCCAGGACATGCGCGGCGCTGTGGCGCATTTTGTACAAGTCGCTCGATGGATCTACGTTCATTCGATTTGGTCTTCGCTGTCTCCAAGTCCGGTAGCCGGACCCTGTTTCGTGATAGGGGCCAAATAATCGGCCATGAACCGGGGATTATCAAGGATTTTTGTGCAGAACAGGGCGGGACCCCGCTACCGCCACGAGCCTTGGCCCGACCAGCGCTGCCCGGGCGACCTCGGGAAGAGAAAAATCAGATGGGCACGATCGTCCAGTTTTAGGCCTGCCCTCCGACGACTCCGCCCAGTAGCGGGTACCAAAGGTGGGCGGAACACGTTGCGGGCCGACCTTGGACCGGCGGACGATCGGCGCATTCGACGGCATCGACCAGGCATCGGCTTCCCAATCACGGATGGATTCCGCCGCTCAAACCGTGGCGGTACCCGCGATGTGCAGGCACCGCCCATTCGTCGTTCGGCTATGGCGCCAACTCGACCTGCAACTCGCCCTTGCGCGCCTTTTCGAGGTTCATCCTCAGCCGTTCAGCCCAGACTTCGACGGCCGATTTCACATCGCCCCAACTGCTCACCTTCGATGTGTTGATCGCCTTCTGGCCGACCCGCGCCATCACCCCTGCCGCCAGCAGCTCGCCGGTTTGCGCATCGCGGATTTCCGACTCCGCGGCAGCCTTTCCGACAAACGAACCGGTTCCCGTAGCCAATTCCTTCACTTCCGATATGGCCAGGCCGACAGGGAACACAGTGGTGAACATGTCCAGCGCGGCGACGGATTTGTCCGCTTGCGTGATGGCCGCTCTTATTTTCAAGGTGGCTGGCCCCGGCTTGTCGACAATGGTATAGTCCTTCGACAGTTCAGCGCGCATGGCGTTGTAAACGAAGGCCCCGATCATGTTGAGGTCCTCCTTGGGCAACGCTTCCAATTCCGATCCGGGCACACGCCAGATCGTCACCGGCTCGATCATCACATTCTTGTACTTCTTCCAGTCGGTGTCGAAATTGACGTAGACTAGCTGGGCATGTTCCCCCTTGGTCTTCTTCATCAGGGAATAGGCTTCCGGCTTGAGAAACCCGGACGGTACCGCTTTCCTCGCCTGCTTCGTCGAAGCACAACCGCTCATCATCCCTACGGCCACCAGGCCGGCCAGTGCGATGAGATAGCTGGTTCTCTTGGCCGCATGGTGGCGGCTTGTCGGCATGCTGCCCACATCTGCATGTTGATTTTTCATGTGTCTCCTCGTCGTTGTCTTCGTGCGTTTACTGCACTTGTTGAACTTGTCCTTCGTAGTCGATTCTTCCGTGACACGCTTGTTTCCAGCGCCTGCTATTTCGGAAAAAGAAACGTCAGTTGCAGGCGCAGGCCCCAGTCCTCGGGCCCGCCCTCGGGCGACTCCGCCCAATAACGTGCGGCGAGAGTCAACTGCATGATTTGCGGACCGATCTTGAACAGTTGGGCGACCGAGGCATTGACCGGCACGGACCAAGCCTCACCCTCCCAATCGTAGGTGGATTCGGTATTGATCCCCACCGTGGTCTTGGTCTTCTGGAAGATGTAGCTGGAGAAAGGCTGGAGGAAGGTTGCATTCACATCCGCCCGGTCGTCCTCGCCGGCCACCGACCACAGATGATTCCCCAGAAATCCGGCGGTCCAGGGACCGACCTGCTTCAGCATGACCAGGGTTGGCCCCAGGCCAACCTGCTCCGAACCCAACACCTCTTCGGTTGCGGACGGCAGCAGGGCCACCGGACCAGCGCCCCAGATGATGCCCTGTGCCGAGGGCTCTTTGGGCGATAAAAAGAGGCTGGCGGTGATATCGCCCAGCCCCGACTCGCTGTCGCCGCGCACCGGTATGTCCTCCCTGTCGACCAGGGGAACGATCGTCCGGGTAATCAGGTTCCACTGCTCATTCATCGAGAAGGGTATGACCGGCTGTACAATCAAACTGCTGACGGAACCATCCCCCTCCGCGCCATACCCCTCATCGTAATTGTACTGAAGCGGCAGGCTGATCAGACTGGAGACCGGATTCGCCAGTTTCTTGGCCAGTTCGGCGGCCTTCTCTGCGTCGGACAAGGCGGGAGCCTCCGAAGCCTGAACCGAGAAGCAGCAGGCGAACAACACCATCATCATATACCGTTTCATACATGTTCCTTTCTATGCGGGCATGCTATGCCATGCAGCACGGATCATTACTCGCTGGCCAGGCGTTTCTGCCCTTCGACAATATTGTGCCAACCGTAGGTGAGGCAGACGCGGAAGACATCCATTTGCAGGTCGCCAGGATCGCTGTCGTTGACGGTGGACATGTAGCCGAAGGTGAAGGCGAGGTTGTCGTCCACCTGGAAACCAAGGGTATAGCCGATTCCCAGGATGTCGATGGAATCGCCTTCTTCACCGTCGCCCACCGTGGTCGCGCCGCCGGTCTTCCAGGTCGCATCCAGCGAGGCCCATAAGCTTGCGGTCAGGTCGCGGGTAAGATGCGCCTCGAGATGAAACGTCGGGTCCGTGCTGAGTGTTTCACCCAGAAAGTCCGAGTTGTCATCGAACAGCCACACCGACGGCAGCGCCTCCAGGGTAGTGCGCCGTCCGGGCACCCATGATCCCATTTGCCAGACGATCGGCGCGCCCACGCGGCCGTACCAGCGGTTCTGGCCGAGATTCAGCGCCCGCTCGTTGTCGTACTCGCCCACCGGAAAGTAGACATCCGCGATCAGATCCAACGAGAACTTCGGCTCATACCTGATCATGTCGGGAATGTTCATGATGGCACTGGGGCCGATGACATTGATGCCAAACTCCAGCATCGGGTCGCCATAACCCCTCGCACTTTCGCTCGACGTCTCGCCGCCCGCTTCTATCGCCGAGGTCATACGCCCCATGGTGCCGAGAAACGCGATCGTGGCGGTGCGATCAAAGAGCGGCAACATCTTGGCCACCCCGACCGAAACGACCTCCGCATCGATCGTGCTTTCGGGCGAGATCACATGGGCCGGATCAAGGGGATTGGAGTTGCCGTTGAAGTCCTGGTAAAGGACCGGAACAGCGTTAACGCCGGCCAGACCTTTCCAATAGAAGCGCGGCGGTATCTGCGCGGAGGCGAGCATTGGACAGAAGACCGCCAGGGCGAAGGCGGCCAGAAGGCATCGAAGCGTCTTGTTCATAGTTTTCATGGTATTTCCTCGCACACGCTCAGGGTTTAGGATCAGCCATCATGTCGGCCGGCGGAACGTATTGTTTCATGTACACGGCCGGCGGGAAGCCGGCATCAACCGGGTACCGCACCGGCAGTGCCCGCTCCACGCCTTCGGACAGGAGGCGGGTTGGCAAAATCACATTGTATTCATTTACATACTCATCCCAGAGCGCCACCAACTGCTTGACCTTGTCAGGATGTTTTGCGGCCAGGTCATGACGCTCCGCCACATCCTCGACCACATTGAAAAGCTCCCACTGCTCCGTACCGAAGGGCTTGTATTGCCAACGTATCTTCCAATCGCCCTGGCGGACGGCGCGGTTGCCGAATACTTCCCACGCCATGTAATCCTTGGCTGAACGGGGCGATTCCTTCTTGCCGGCCAACACATCCACCCAGGATGTGCCAATCAGCGGCGGCGCCTTTTCCCCGTTGATGGTCTCGGGATAGGTGGCCCCCGCGACCTCGAGCAGGGTGGGCATGATGTCCGCCACATGCAGATAGCCGGCGGTATTGATGCTTCCCTTGGGCAGTTCCACAATCGGCCCCTTGACGATCAGCGCGTTGCGGATACCGCCCTCGGCGACATATCCTTTATACTGGCTGAACGGCGTCATGGAAACCTGCGCCCACATCGGACCGTAGCCGACATACGACTCCGGATCGCCCCATGCATTGGGGTGCGTTTGCGACCAGCCGACCGAGGCATAGAAATAGTTCGCGCTGCCGGGTGTTCCCGCGAGCATCGCAAAGAGATCGTTTCCTTCCGCGCCGTTGTCGCCGAACACGATGAAGATGGTATTGTCGTATTCGCCGATTTTCTTTAAATGATCAACCAGACGCCCTATGTGGTAGTCGAGGTTCTCCACCATCCCGGCATACAGTTCCATTTTCTTGCCCATAATGGCCTTTGCTGCCGGAGCGAGCACGGTCGGATCGGGCACAAACCACATGCGTTCGGCCAATTCGGTGCCTTCGGGAATGATACCCATCTCCACTTGACGCTGGAGACGCTCCGCTCGAACCGCATCCCAGCCCTTGTCGTATTCGCCGACGTGCCGGTTGCGCCAGTCGCGCGGCAGGTGATACGGATCATGCGGTGCCTGATGCGCCACATAGGCAAAGAACGGTTTGCCGGAACCACGGTTGGAATCGATGAAGTCGATCATCTTATCCGTGTAGGTCTTCGTGGCGTAGTAGTCCTTCGGGAGCTTGGTCAGGTATTTCCCGTCCTCCGTGAAAACGGACGTGGGCGTGTTGGCGGTAAAGTTCCGCATGTCCCAATAACTCCCGGCGCCATCGAGCAGGGCGAAGTCACGCTCGAATCCGCGGGCGGCGGGAATGAGGTCGGGCGCTTTTCCCATGTGCCATTTGCCGACCATGTAGGTGTGATAACCGGCATCCTTCAACAGCTGCGGAAGCGTGGTCACACGATGGTTCAAGTTGCCTTCATAGCCCGGTTTGCCCATCTGGTTCGGGGAGACCCATTCATTCATGTTGCCGAGCCCGTTGATGTGCGTGGCGGTACCGCTCAGCAGCATCGAGCGGGTTGGCGAGCAACTGGCGTGGGTGTAGAACTGATTGAACCGCACGCCGTCGGCCGCCAAGGCATCCATATTCGGCGTACGGATCTCGCCGCCAAACGCGCCGAGGTCAGAAAAACCAAGGTCATCGGCCAGCAGGATGACGATGTTGGGCCGCCGGTCGCTCCGGGCCTTCGATTCGGCCGGTACGCCGGCCGGCGAAGCCAGCGCATTGATGGACAGGGCGGTCAGCGCCAGCGCCAGTAGCGATGTGCCGACCCCATTGATCGAGGTTGCTTGTTTCATGGTTGTTCCTTTCAAATCGGACGCGTCCATGCGCGCCCCACGTATCTCTGTTTCCATAGCATGTAGATCCATTTTGATAGCCGCACCGATGACGAGGACTTCACGGGCTGCCCCCGCCCTTCTGATCGCGCACCTGTTGCAAACAGGCCATTCCCTGATGGCCGGAGAGGTTGCCGATCACAACGTGGGGCTCCTCGCAGCAGAGATCCATGGCGGCCAGCACACGCTGAAAGTCGGGGGATTGCACGTGCCGACGAAAAGATCCCTCATCGGCCCACTCCTCGCTGTACCGAATCCGGTCAGGATCAGCGGCATCGCGGGCCACCGAACAGCCACGGCATCCGGTCTTCGCTTCGGTCAAATCCACTCCGGAAAGCAATAGGGGAACCGCCGTCGTGGCATCCGGCGTTGAAAAATGCATGTCCACGATGCAGGTAACAACGGACACGTCCTGAATAGCTCTCATGCCATGTAGATAGGCAGGATGCGTGCCATACGGGCTATTCGCCATACGAAATACACAAGTAACTACCCACAAAATAGTTACGCGATCACATAAAAGGGGGACGCCGGCAGTGCGCGCGCCGCAATGACGATATTTCGTCGCGGTGACGATATATCGTCAGCCTCGTAAAGGGGTTTGATTCGTGTTGGTCCGGGCAGGGGCGACGATGAGGGCGGGGGATCAGGATACGGGCCGGGTTAAGCCCAATTTCTTCATCCGGGAATGAAGTGTGGTGGGTACGAGACCGAGAAGCTCTGCGGCACCGCCTTTGCCGCTGATCCGCCAGCGCGTATGTTCCAACACCTTGCGGATATGACGCGCCTCGACCTCCTCCATGGTGAGGATACCCTCGTGTCGCTCATCCATCACGACCGGTAGGTCAACGACCAACTTGCGCCCTTCACTGATGATGACGGCACGTTCGATGAGGTTGCGCAATTCGCGGACATTGCCCGGCCACGGATAGGCCATCAACCGTTCCATGAGTGACTTCGGAATCATATTAATCGAGCGGCCCATCTTGTGGTTGAATTCCTGGACAAAACGCCACACCAGGGCGGGAATGTCCCCGGGTCGTTTGCGCAGCGCGGGTGTCTCGATCGGAAAGACATGGAGGCGGTGATAGAGGTCGGAACGGAAGGTACCCGCCTGCACCATGGCCGCCAGATCGCGGTTGGTGGCCGCGATCACGCGGGCATCGACGGTGATGGTCTGATTGCTCCCCAGCCGCTGAAAGGTTCCGTCCTGCAACACGCGGAGCAATTTCGCTTGAAGCTCCAGGGGCAGGTCGCCGATTTCATCGAGGAAAATGGTTGAGCCG
>CALBHI010000052.1 GCA_937894535.1 uncultured Verrucomicrobiota bacterium | reverse complement strand
CGGCATCGAGATGCCGCACTCCGGTTAAGCTTCTTGATAGGGACTCGTTCCTCTTCTAGGTTCGGCGGATGCACACCTCCGTTCACTGGCCGCACGCTCCTTTGCATCGTCTTGCCGAAGCGGGAACGTTCATGGTGACGGCGGGAACCTACCTCAAGCAGTCCTTGTTTTCCGGGGACGAGCGGTTGACCGGATTGCATCAAGGGCTGTTGAAATACGCCGCGCAGTACGGCTGGCACCTGGAAGCGTGGGCGGTGTTTCCCAACCATTACCACTTCGTGGGCCACTCGCCGGAAACCGCCACCGATGCCTCCAGCCTTTCCGCGCTGCTGAAACATTTCCATGGTCGCGCCTCGGCGTGGCTGAACCGGCTCGACGGCACGCCGGGTCGAAAAGTCTGGCATAACTACTGGGAGACCCGGCTAACGCTCGAAACGAGCTACCTGGCTCGCCTGCATTACGTCCACCAGAACGCGGTGCGGCACGGGCTCGTACCGGTCGCCAACCAATACCGCTGGTGCAGCGCGGCCTGGTTCGAACGCACGGCACGACCCGCCATGGTGAACACGGTGTATGGCTTTAAGATCGACGACATCCACGTGCCCGATGATTTTTGACCGTGTGGAGTGCGGGTTCTTGAACCCGCTCTGTCCCGGGGTTCTCGAACCCCCGGATAATGGGCGGCATCATAAACCGGGGGTTCGAGAACCCCCGGACGATACGCGATGCCCATAACCGGGGGTTCGAGAACCCCCGGACAGAGCGGCATCGAGATGCCGCACTCCGATCAGGGAATCCCCGACCCCAACTTGCGGCAGCGACCGCCTTTTCACGCCGGGGGCACGTGCTAGGATTTATGCATGGCACCCAAACCAATCCGCATCCTGACTCCGGCTGACGAGAACCTGCTGTCGTGCAGCGTTCCTTGCCGGTTCACCTGCCCCGCCAAGACCAACGTTCCGGCGTACCTGGAGGCCATCGCCCAGGGCGATTTCGACGAGGCCTACCGGATCAACCTACGCGACAATGTCTTTCCCGCGGTGCTGGGGTTCTCCTGCACGCGGCCATGTGAATCGGCCTGCCGCCACGGGCGCGGCAACAACGGGGAGTCGGTGGCAATCTGTTTCAGCAAACGCTCCGCGGTGGAATTCATGGCCAACAAGGAACCGGTGGTGCTGGATCCGCTGTTCCCGGCGACCGGCAAGAAGGTGGCGATCATCGGCGCAGGCGTGGCCGGCCTCGCCGCCGCGCGCGAGTTGGCGCGGATGGGCCATGCGGTGACGGTATTCGAACGCCACACCCAACCGGGTGGCTTGCTGCTGCTGGGCATTCCGCATTTCCGGTTGCCGCGCGAAGCGGTGCGCCGCGAGATCGAACAGATCCGCTTGCAAGGCGTTGACTTCAAGTGCGGGGTGAACATCGGCAGCGACGTCAAACTCGCCGACCTGGTCGAGGACTATGACCATGTCGTCATCGCCGCCGGCGCGCAAAGCCCGAACATCATCAAGGTCCCGGGCGCGGACCTGCAGGGCGTCGAACACGGCCTGCATTTCCTGTTCCGGGTCAACGAACGCAAAAACACCACGATCGGGAAAAACGTCGTGGTCCTCGGCGGCGGGTTCACCTCGGTCGATTGCGCCCGCACCGCCAAACGGCTTGGTGCGGCGTCGGTCGAGATCTACTACCGCCGCACCGAGGCCGACATGTACATCTCGGCTGAGGAGACCACGGAGATGCACGAGGAGAAAATCGCGCTGCACACCCTGTGCAGCCCGGTGGAGATCCTCGGCGAGAACGGCCAGGTCACCGGCATCCGCTTCCGCCGCACCCGCATGGGCACGCCCGATGCGTCGGGGCGGCGCAGCTTCAAGGAGGTCGAGGGATCGGACTTCACCGTCGCCTGCGACACGGTGCTGCTCGGCACCGGGCAATCGCATTCGACGGCGTGGACGGGCAAGGTGTTCCAGAACCTGCTCAAGCAGGATCCGGGTTCCGGCCAGAACGAAACCTCCCTGCCCTGCGTGACCCAGGCCGGCGATTTCGCCACCGGTCCGCGTTCGCTGATCGACGGCATCGCCCACGGCAAAAATTGCGCTCACCACGTGGACACGCTGCTGATGGGCCGCAACCGGTTGTCGCGCTACTTCTGCAGCGAGGAGGTCGAGGGCACCGGCCGCAGCGCCACGTTAAACGCCCTGCCCCGGAACCCGATGCGCATCCGCCCGGTCGTAGCGCGCAACATCGACGACGCCGACGAGATGGGCTTCGAACGGTCGGTGGCGATGACCGAGGCCTCGCGCTGTTACCTCTGCCACTATGTGTACGAGATCGACACCGCAGCCTGCATCTACTGCCACAAGTGCCTCGATGCCAAACCGCTCGACCGATGCATCGTCAAGATCAGCGGGCTGATCAAGGACACCGACGGCCGCATCACCGGCTACAACGAGGTCGAGGGCGGGCCCGAATACAACCAGCTCTACATCGACCCCAACGAGTGCATCCGCTGCAACGCCTGCGTCGAAGCCTGCCCGGTCAACTGCATCCACATCCGCAAGATCGACCTGGTGCAGAAGGAGTAAGGCGGCAGCCGGAGTGCGCGAGCTTGATCGCGCTCTGTTCCGGGGGTTCTTGAACCCCCGGCGCGTAACGACATCCCGTGAAAAGGGGGTTCGAGAACCCCTCAACAAGGCGG
>CALBHI010000051.1 GCA_937894535.1 uncultured Verrucomicrobiota bacterium | reverse complement strand
ACCGATATTGATTTCACCACGGATCGACACAGATGCACACGGATGTGGGATTCCGAAGATGATTTCCACCTCGATAAAATCAAGTTTTTCGTGCACAGGCAAACACCGCGCACCCCCTTGTACATCCGTGTTGATCCGTGTGTATCCGTGGTTTTAACTTCCGGATTCGGTCAAGAATATCCTGCCATACAAGCGTGGTGCTAAAAGAGGCGAGGTCGTTGTCGCGCACGATAAAGCCATCCGCGTACATCGGCGACATCCGCAGTTTGAATGTCTCAATTCGGGTTCAGGCCTGTGCGGCCAGCGCGCGGGCGAGGGCGTGGTAGACGTCGTGGAGGCGGAAGGGTTTGGCCAGGTAATCGTTCATGCCGGAGGCGAGGCAGTGTTCGCGGTCGCCGGGCATGGCGAGTGCGGTGAGGGCGATGACCGGGACGGAGGCGAGGGTCGGGTCGCCCGAGGCACGGAACAGGCCCGCCAACTCGAAGCCATCGATCACCGGCATCTGGATATCCATCAGCACGAGTTCGGGTTGGAAGATGCGGCAGGCTTCCAGCGCCTTCTGGCTGTCCAACATGGCTTCGCAGCGGCAGCCGCGTCCGTTCAGGAAATCGCAAAGCAGCTTGCTGGTCACCGGATTGTCTTCGATCACGGCGATGCGGGTGCCGGCGGGCAACGGGGCGGAGGGTGTGTCCGGGAGGTCTCCGGTTCCGGCCGCGGGGGTGGTGGTGGCGCTGAGATCGCCGCGCGGCAGGGTTACGGTAAACGTGCTGCCGTGGCCGCGGGAGCTGCTCACGCTCACCCCGCCTCCGTGCAATTCGGCCAGGCGCAGCACGAGGGGCAGGCCGAGGCCGGCGCCGCCGTAGGCGCGGGCCAGTTGCTGGTCGGATTGTTCGAAGGGGAGGAAAATGCGGCGGAAGTCGGCGGAGTCGATGCCGCAGCCGCTGTCCTGCACGTCGGCGACCACGGTATCGGCGTCGCGGGTGCCGTCGATGGTCAGGGACACGGTGCCGCCGACCGGGGTGAATTTGATGGCATTGTCCAGCAGGTTCACCAGGATCTGCTTAAAGCGGGCGGGGTCGAGGTCGGCGGCCAGGTCGGGCGGTTGGACGGAGCAGCGGGTCTGGATGCACTTCTTGGAGGCGGGCGACTTGATCATGCGCATCGCGGCGTCGGCGATGGTGGACAGGGCGGTTGGTTTGCGAGCGAGGACGACTTGGTCCGCTTCGATCTTGGTCAGGTCGATGATGTCATTGATCATGCCGAGCAGATGGCGTCCGCTGTCCTCCACCGCGCGCACGGCCTCGAGTTGTTTGGGTTGGAGTTCGCCGTAGATGCCCTCGCGCAGCACTTCGGAGAGGCCGAGGATGCCGGCCAGCGGGGTGCGCAGTTCGTGGCTCATCGAGGCGAGGAAGTGCGTTTTCATCCGGGTGGCCCGTTCCAGTTCCGCGCTGCGCCGCGCCAGTTCGCGGGCCTCGGCCTGTTCCGCGGTGATGTTCACGGCGTGCAGGATCCAGTCACCGCCGGGGGATTTCACCAGGTGGAGGTCGGCTTCGAACAGGCGGCCGTCGCGGGCGTGGCCGCGCGCCTTGCCGTCCCAGCGGGTGATCGAGGCAAGGTCGGGCCAGGCATAGCGGCCGTAATCGGGGCTGGACGGGGTGAAGAGGTCGGTCCACGGCAAGCCGCCGAGGTCGGCTTCGCTCGCAGCGAACATCGCGGCGAATGCCCGGCTTGCGTAGGCCACGCGATCATCCCGGATGATGGCCAAACCTTCCATCGGTGTTCTCGGGTTGCGGTGGCCGGCTTACTGGATGCCGCGCAGGCCCCACTCCTCGGCGTAGCGGATCAGGTCGCGGTCGCCGTGGGCATCCAGTTTCACGCGGATGTTCCGGCGGTGGGTTGCCACGGTATGGTGGGAGATCTGCAGCTCCTGGGCGATCTGCTGGTCGGTCCAGCCGATGGAAACCTTGGCCAGCACGGCGAGTTCCTTCGGGGTCAGGATCTTGTGGTAGGCGTCGGGCGAGGCGAGGCGGCGCACCGCCTGGCTGAATTCCTCGCCGTACACCGTGCCGCCGGCGATGATGTGCTGCATGGCCTTGTCCAGGGCGTCGAGCGAATTGGTCTTGTTGACGTAGCCGTGCAGGCCGAGCCGGGTGATCTGGTGGATCCAGTATGGGTCGGTATGGCTGGTGATCACGAGGATTTTGATGCCGGGCATCTTCTCCATCAGTTGTTCGGCGATGACGATGCCGTTGGTGTTCGGCAGTTCGAGGTCGAGCAGGACCAGCGCCGGTTTTTCGCGTTCACACAGGATCACGCCTTCCTCGCCGGAGGCGGCCACACCCACCACGGTCCAGACGCCCTTGGCGTTCAGCCACGAGGTTAGCAACGATGACAGCAAGGCATCGTCCTCGATGATCGCCACCCGTACCGACTCTACTGTTTCCGTTGTACTCATGTGTTCCTCCCTTGAATCATTTCCTGTACTGCCATAGTTGGATAAACCCAGCGGACCAACAAGGACTCAAACTAATCTTTATCAGGGACTCCCGGCGTTTCCGGCCGCGCACGAAGGTTCGAGCATGGAATGGATCGTGGTCAGCAATTGTTCGCTGGAGAAGGGCTTGCCGATGAAGTGGGTGCGGTGCATGCCCTGCTGCAGGTCGTTGAGGCTGTCGGCCGTGTACCCTGACATGAACAGGCAGGGCAGTTCCGGGTGCCCGGCGCGCAGCGTGCGCAGCAGGTGGTGGCCGTTCATGCCGGGCAGGACGATATCGGTGAGCAACAGGTCGATGGGCTGCGGCAGGTCACGCACGAGGGCGATGGCCTGCTCGGCATCGGAGGTGGTGCTTACCCGGTATCCCGCGCGTTCGAGGAACAGTTTGGTCGGGGTGGCAATGGCCCACTCGTCCTCGACCATCAGGATGTGGGCCGGGTAGGGGGCGCGCAACCGCGAGGCGCGTTCCGGGTTCATGGCCGGGAGCAGGATGCGGCAGACGGTGCCCTGGCCGGCGTGGTGGTTCACCTCGAGGTAGCCGCCCCGGGCGGATAACATGGCGCGAAGGGTCGCCAGGTCGGGCCACGGGTCCGCCGAGGCGGGGCCATTATCGCCCACGGAAAGTACAAGAAACGGATGCTCCAGGTAGCAGGCCAGCGGGGTGTCCTCGCCGGGTTCGGAGGAGCGTATCTGGAGGATGATGCGCCCCGGTTGGTCACCGATGGACTGACGGGCATGTTGAACAAGATGATCCAGCACCAAGCGGATGGTCGGGGCGGGGATGGTGGATCGGAGTGGCTGGGGGCTGCCCGCCTCGACCAGTTCGATGGAGTCCGGCAGATCGGCCCTCCACGATGCGGTCCAGACGGCCATCAGGGCGTTCAGGTCGGTGGACGCAACCGTGGCTTTACCGCCCGCTGGTGCGGCGGCTTGGCGGGCGGACTTGTGGTCATGCGGCGTCACTCCCGAATCAGCCTCCAGGTAACCGTTTCGAAGTGGGTCAATCGTATCACGCAACAACGGAATCGGCCATGTGTTTATTGCCGGGTGGCACGATTGCCGTGAAAAGATCCCCTGCGACCTTCCGCCCCCTCGTTGGCTGGAGGGCGGTAGAGCTGGAAAGCGGGTGATGCGGATGAGCCCGCCTACACCTGGCTTCGGCGTGGCAGCTTTCGCTTTCCGCTTCGGATGGGTAGGCTGGCAAGCCAAGCCGTAGCTTGGAGCGAAGCGGAAAGCGAAGGTTGGTGGACATTGCAGGATTTGAACCTGCGACCCCTGCCATGTGAGGGCAGTGCTCTGACCAACTGAGCTAAATGTCCGCCTAGTGGGAGTGGTAGCATGTACCGCTTCCGCCCCCGGATGTCAAGGGCGGGGCGGGGTTGGCGGTTGCGCGATTCGTGGCCGAACGTCGTTGACCGGTCTGGTGGGCAACGGTAGTGTTCGGCGCATTCAGGAGCATGAGATCATGATGAACCACCGATTTATGTCCGTTGCGGTTGCCTTGCTGGTGTCCGCCGTTACGTCCGCCGAAGCCCAGCAACCCCGGACGGCTCCGCCGCCGCAGCAGCAACAGGCTGTTCCCTCCTCGAGGCCTCCGGCCACCTACATCCAGCCGTATGACAGCGAGGGCAATCCGAACCCGGACGCATTCGAATGGACGGGTTTTGCCCTTGGCCTGAAGGTCGGTACGCTCGGTGTCGGTGCCGACGCCAGCATCTACCTCGATGATTGGGTGAACTTCCGTGCCAACGTCGGGTATCTGGATTTCACCTACAAGGATACGATCGACGACATCGACTTCGATCTCGATATCAGTTTCCAGACCGCGATGTTCCTGCTCGATATCTTCCCATTCGAGGGCGGTAATTTCCGCATCTCGGCCGGTGTGGCCCTGCTGGACAACGACCTCGACCTCAAGGGCACTCCGGAAGGCACCGAGGAGATCGGCGACAACGACTACACCGCCGAGCAGATCGGCACGATCTCCGGCACGGCCTTGTTCGATGACGTGGCCCCGTACATCGGCATCGGGTATGGCAACGCGGTCCGGCCCGACTACTCCCTGACCTTCGTGGTGGACTTCGGCGTGATCTTCCAGACCTACGACATCGAAATCGCCAGCAACGGCACTGCGGCCAACGATCCGGCATTCCAGGAGGACTTGGCCATCCTGAAAAAGGACATCGAGGACGAGGTGGATCGCCTGAAGATTTATCCGGTGATCAACTTCGGCGTCGCCTACCACTTTTAGGTCCCGGCGCGCATGGTCATCGGTTGCGTCCAGTTCAAGCTGAGCATTCCCGACGCGAATTCGCTGAAGGACAAGCGCATGGTGGTGCGCAGCCTGAAGGACCGGATGCTGAACAAGATGAACGTGAGTGTGGCCGAGACCGACCACCAGGATGTGTGGAAATCGTGCGGCCTAACCATCGTGACCGTGGCCGCGGAGAAACACATCGTCGAATCGCGCATCGCCGAGGTCAGCGACTTCATCCGCAGCAATCCTGCCATCGTCGTACTCGACATGCTGGTGGAGATGATCTGAGCGGGGTCCTTCCTGCCCGTGCCGGTGGCTTAAGCGAGCGAACCACGGATTAACACGGATGGACACAGATGAAAGAGGGGCATCCGAATATCCGCGTTCATCGGTGTCCATCCGTGGTTTCGGGCGAGGGCGCAAAGGACGCGGCGAGGGCGCCGCATCCCCATCCGTTCAGCGCATATAGAATGCTGTTGGAGCCGCGTCGCCCTCGCCGCAGACCCGTCATCCATTTGATATCCTCATGCCCCTTCGCCCTGCCGCTCGCGGAGCGGCTACTACACCCCGTATAGGTATGCCATCCCCATCATCTCCTAGCGTTCCGACAAGTCACTCCACCGGGCGTAGGCCGCTTCGATGGCGGCGGTCAATTTGGGTAGGGCTTCGGTGGCCTTTTTGACCTCGTCGGGCGGCGCCTTGTAGAAGGCCGGGTCGTTGAGCTGGTCCTGGAGCGCGGCGAGTTCCTGTTCCATCGCCTCGATGCGCGCGGGCAAGGTTTCCAGTTCCTGGCGTTCGCGGTTGGTCAATTTTTTCGTGTCGCGCGGCGCGGGTTTCGCGGCGGGGATGGCGGGTTCCGGTGTGGTGGTCGTGGATGCGGCGGGGAGCGCCCGCTGGGCGAGCCAGTCGTCGTAGCCACCGACGTATTCGCGCACGATGCCGTGTTCCTCGAAGACCAGAGTGCTGGTGGCCACGTTGTTCAGGAAGGCGCGGTCGTGGCTGACCAGGAGAATGGTGGCGGGGAATTCGACGAGCAGGTCCTCGAGCAGTTCGAGGGTCTCCATGTCGAGGTCGTTGGTGGGTTCGTCGAGCACGATCAGGTTGGCCGGACGGGTGAAGAGTTTGGCGAGGAGCAGGCGGTTGCGTTCGCCGCCGGAGAGGGCGCGGACCGGGGTGCGGGCGCGGTCGGGGGCGAACAGGAAATCCTGCAGGTAGCTGAGCACGTGGCGGCGTGCGCCGTTGATCACGACATGGGTGTCCTCGCCGCAGACGTTTTCCGCGACGGACTTGGTGTCGTCGAGCGCCTCGCGGTGCTGGTCGAAGTAAGCGATCTGGAGCTGGGTGCCGTGTTCGACCGTGCCGGTGTCCGGCGCGAGTTGTTTCAACAGCACCTTCAGCAGGGTGGATTTGCCGCAGCCGTTCGGGCCGATGATGCCGATCTTGTCACCGCGCATGATGCGGGTGGACAGGTCGCGGAGGATCGGGCGGTCACCCCACGCATACGATACGCCCTCGGCGGTGATGACCTTGCGGCCGGACAGGGCGGCCTGGTTGATTTCGAGGGTGGCGGTGCCGGAGACCTCGCGGCGGGCGCGGCGTTCCTCGCGCAGTTTTTTCAGGGCGCGGACGCGGCCCTCGTTGCGGGTGCGGCGGGCCTTGATGCCCTGGCGGACCCAGACCTCCTCCTGGGCGAGTTTCTTGTCGAAGAGGGCGTTGGCCTTTTCCTCGGCGAGGGCGGCCTCCTCGCGCAGTTCGAGGTAACGGTCGTAGGGGTGGTTCCAGCTGGCCAGGCGTCCGCGGTCGAGTTCGACGATGCGGGTGGCGAGGCGGCGCAGGAAGGCGCGGTCGTGGGTGACGAAGAGGATCGCGCCGGGGTAGCGGAGCAGCAGGGTCTCGAGCCATTCGATGGAAGCGAGGTCGAGGTGGTTGGTCGGTTCGTCGAGCAGCAGCACGTCGGGTTCGCTGATCAGGGCGCGGGCGAGCAGGCAGCGGCGTTTCTGGCCGCCGGACAGGGTGTCGTAGACGGCGTCGGCGTCGAGGCCGAGGCGTTCGACGAGCAGGCGCACGCGTTCGTGGCGTTCCCATTCGTCCTCGTGGCGCGGGGCTTCGGCCTCGACCACGTCGCGCACGCGGCCGGGCAGTGAACCGGGCACCTCCTGGGGCAGGAAGCCGACGCGTACGCCGGCCTGGACGATGCGTTCGCCGGCGTCGGGGGTTTCCGCGCCGGTCAGGATGCGCATCAGCGTCGATTTGCCCTCGCCGTTGCGGCCGATCAGGCAGACCCGTTCGCGACGCTCCAGGTGCATGGTTGCGCCGTCGAGCAGCAGCGGTCCGCCATAGGCGATGGTCACGTTGTTGAGTCCGATCAGGGCCATGAGGCGGGCAGGTATAGCACGGATGCGGAGCAAGGGCAGGGGAAAATGATGCGGGGAGGAGGGGATCAACCACGGATGGACACGAATGGACACGGATGATGCAGGGGCGGTGGCGAGGTTGGCTTCCAACGCGTTCAGGGGAACGCGTTCCACCATGGGGGTGGCACAGGGTGGAGCGCCGTGCGGATTGTTCCTCTGTTGTTGATCGGGCGCGGCATCCCCGGTAGGATGCGCCCCCATGTCCGAGAAAAAACCCTATACCATCAAGTGTCCGAAGTGCGGTGAGCAGCAGGAGGCTCACCTCTACGAGTCGATCAACGTGCGCAAGGAGCCGGAGTTGCGCGACCAGTTGATGGCGAACAAGATCAACGAGGTCACCTGCGCGGCCTGCGGGTTCGCGTTCCGGGTGGACAAGCCGTTGTTGTACATCGACCAGGACCATGCGTTGATGATCTACCTGATCCCGGCGTCGGAGCAGCAGTACGACACCGGGGAGGACCAGTTCAACGAGTTCCTGCGCAACATGCTGGGGTTGCTGCCGGTGGATTTCCGGGCGCCGGAGGTGCAGCTGGTGTTCAGCCGGATCGAGCTGGTCGAGCGGATCTTCCTGGTCGAGGCCGGGTTGAACCCGCGCATCATCGAGTACATCAAGCACACGATCTACACGCAGAACGGGGCGAAGATTCCGGCCCAGCAGAAGGCGATCCTGTTCAACGCGCAGGACTCCACCGACGAGACCTTGTGTTTCGTAGTGCAGGACGTGGCCTCGCGCAAGTTCGAGGCGGTGCTGCAATACCAGCGCGAAACCTACGACCTGCTCGACGAGATGTTTGCCGACGGGGAGAAGTCGGCGGATTTGATCGAGCTCTTTCCCGGTCCGTACATCAGTGCGCGGCGGTTGTTCCTCGAGGATCCGGGCGCGACCGACCGGATGGAGCAGGAAGAGTTGTAGCCGAGGCGGGTTTCGGTGTTCGGGTTTCGGGATGCGCGGGATGGCTATGGCCTTCCCTCGTAAAACCGCTCGATGTAAAGCGCCATTGACAAACACCCCGCAATGCACGACGTTGTCTTACAGGAGAACGAGGCATGACAACGTTAACGATTCGACTACCTGATTCCCTCAAGAAGGATCTCGATAAAATCAGTCGCACGGAAAACAAAGCCGTCAGTGACATCGTTCGGGAATCGTTGCGGCGCTATGTCGCTGTTGAGAAGTTTCGGGCTGTGCGCAGAAAAATGCTGCCATTCGCGGAAGCACAGGGTCTTTTGACGGACGACGATGTTTTCAAGGCCCTTTCGTGAGGATTGTTCTTGATGCCAACGTCGCCATCGCAGGAGCCATTTCTCGCGGTCTATGCGAAGCCGTTGTCGAGTTGTGCCTGGAGCATCATCAACTCGTGACCTGTAAGGCCTTAAACAACGAGATTGAGACGAAGCTCATCCATAAAATTCGCATCCCGAAACCGGTCGTTGCCGAATTCATGGCTGTTCTTAAAGGCAACGCCCTGTCGTTTGAGCCAGCTTCGATTGACAAATCAGTCTGCCGTGACCCGAATGATGTGATGATTCTCGGATTGGTCCAACCTGGCCAGGTTGAGGTTATCATCACCGGGGACAACGATTTGTTGGTACTCAAGCAGTATCAAGGCGCAAAAATCATGACGCCTAGAGGGTTTTGGGAAATCTGCAAGGGACAGACATGACACCGAACATGTGGCGGGAGGACACCCTTCGTGCCTTGCAGCCTTGCCGCTCGGACGCCCGAAATCTGCTTAAGGTGTTTCGCTAGCCGGGGCGATCGGGGCCAGCGTGGTGGTGGCCGGGGCGGGTGTGCTGCCCTGGGCGCGCTGTTGTTTGCCGACGAATTCCAGGCCGGTTTCGGCGCGGCTGATCCAGCGGCTTTCCGGATTCGCGGCGATGAAGTCCTCGTACACGGCGCGGGCGTCGTCGAAGCGGCCCATGGATTCCAGCACGCGGGCCTTGCCGAAGGTGGCGGACGGGAGCTGGAAGTGGGTGGGGAAGCGGCCGATAAACTGGTCGTAGGCGGCAAGGGCTTCGGGGGTGTTCCCGACGGCCTCGAGTACCTGGGCGTTGCCGAGCACGGCGATGGCGACCATCGGGTGGTTCGCATGGTCGGTTTCGAACTGCTGGAAGGTCTGGCGGGCGAGGTCGTACTGGCCCTGATCGAAGTAGGCGGCGGCGAGGGAGAGTTTCGCCATCGGGCCGGCCTTGGTGTCGCCGTAGTTAGCCACGATTTCCTGGAGCTGCGGGGCGGACTGGGCGTTGGCCAGCATCGACGAAGCGGTCTGTTCGCGGGTTTCCTTGCTGCTTTGCCAGGCCGAGTACCCGACGAAGGCGGCGACAACCATGGCTGCGCCAACGACGATGGCCACGCCGTTCTCCTTCAGGAAATCCAGGGCGTTTTCGACATCCGAATCATCGGCAGCGAGGGTGGCGGGAGCCGGCTTGACCGGGGTTTCTTCGACGGGGGCTTGTTCTTCGTTTTTCATGGCAAGTGGGGGGGATTTATGGCGGTTGGAGGCGGAAAACGCAAGAGTTATTGGCGGGCGGGTCAGGCCAGCCGGGCGAGGATCGCGGCGGCGGTGTCGGCGGGTTGGTGGCCGTCGGTGTCGATCCGGTCGGGGATGGCGTCGTAGAGGGGTTGGCGTTTGGCGAGCAGTTCGGAGATCCGGGCCAGCTTGTCGCCGCCCTGGAGCAGGGGCCGGTTGGTGTCGTGTTCGACCCGCTTGAGGATGGCTTCCGGGGTGGCATGCAGGCAGAAGACGCGGCCGGTGCGGGCGAAGTCGCGGAGGTTGTCGGGGTTGAGCACGATGCCGCCTCCGGTGGAGACGACGTAGCCGGATTGGGCGGCGAGTTCGATGACGAGGGCGCGTTCGAGGGCGCGGAAGGCGGGTTCGCCGCGGTCGCGGAAGATTTCGGGGATGGTGACGCCTTCGCGGCGGACGATCTCGTCATCCATGTCGATGAAGTTCATGCCGAGGCGTTCGGCAAGGATGCGGCCGGCGCTGCTTTTGCCGGTGCCCATGAAACCGACGAGGACGATGTTGGGGTGGTTACTCATGTCAGGTTCCCGTGATGAAGGCGATGTACCAGTTCCACAGTTGGTCGCCGCCGAGCACCCAGGAGGCGGCCGCGGCAGCGAGGTAAGGTCCGTAGGGCAGGCGGCTGCGCCAGCGGTGGCCGCCGACGGCGATGAGGCCGAGGCCGATGATGGTGCCGGCGAGGGAGGACATCAGGATGGTGTAGAGCACGGCGGGGGCGCCGAGCAGCGCGCCGATGGCGCCGAGCAGTTTCACGTCGCCCATGCCCATCGCGTCCTTCTTGAACACCCAGCGGCCGAGGATGGCGACGGCCCACAGTGATCCGGCGCCGGCGGCGAGGCCGGTGAGCGAGCGGATCAGCGCGGCGTTCCAGGTTTCCACGCCGTGCAGGGTCGGGACGAAGGCGCTGGCGGCAAGGCCGAAGACCATGCCGCCGATCGACACGCCGTCGGGGATGATCATGTGGTCGAAGTCCACGAAGGTCGCGACGATGAGCCCGCCCATCATCGCCCAGAACACGAGGGTCATCGGGTCGAGGCCGAACCGGTTCCACACCGCGACGAACAGGGCGCCGGTGAGCAGTTCGACCAGCGGGTAACGCGGCGAGATGGCGGTGTGGCAGTGGCGGCATTTCCCGCCAAGCAGCAGGTAACTCAACACCGGCAGGTTGTCGTACCAGGCGATCGGCGTGCGGCAGGACGGGCAAAACGAACGGGGCGCGACGATCGAGAGGTCGAGCGGGCTGCGGTAGATGCAGACGTTCAGGAAGCTGCCGATGCACAGGCCGATCAGCAGCGAGAACACCGTTCCGAACAGGGCGAGGAATTCCGCGTTCATGTTTTGTACACGGCGGCCTGCAGGGCGGCGCGCATCGCGGCGACATCCGGCTCGCGCCCGGTCCAGATGGAGAAGGCCCGTGCGCCCTGGTGGAGCAGCATGCCGAGGCCGTTCGCGGTCCGGGCGCCGCCGAGGCGGGCCTGTTCCATGAACACGGTTTCGGGGGTCATGTAGATCAGGTCGAAGGCGCGTTGGCCGGCGCGGAAGGCGTCGGGGCCGAGCAGGGGCCGGTCGGTGGGCTTCATGCCGACGGGGGTGCATTGCACGACGACGTCGGCGGCGCGGCAGGCGGCGGCTTGTTCGGCGGGGGTGGCCGCGTGTTGCACGGGAAGGCCGGGATGGAGGGTGGCCAGTTCGGCGGCGACGCTGTCGCGCTTGGCCTGGTCCACATCGGCGAGGGCGAGGCGGGAGGC
>CALBHI010000050.1 GCA_937894535.1 uncultured Verrucomicrobiota bacterium | reverse complement strand
CTCCACCCGCCCGCCCCCGGTTTCGCCCATCCGCGCGGAAACGCGAGGGCATCCGGATCACCGCCCTCCGCCTCCCGCTGGATTTCCGGCCCGCCCGGATAACCGAGCCCCATCAACCGCGCCCCCTTGTCCAGGGCTTCACCGGCGGCATCGTCGACGGTCTGACCGAGCACCGTCCACGCCTCCGGTCCGGTCCGGTGTACCAGGCAGGTATGACCACCCGACACCAGCAACACCAGATGCGGATAGTCCAGGTCTACCGCCGGGCCCGATAGCTCCAGTGCGATGGATTGCAGATGTCCGACCAGATGGTTGATGCCGAACAACGGGCAGCCCAACCGTTGGGATAACCCTCGCGCATAGGCGACACCGGCAAGAAGAGAGGACGCCAATCCCGGTCCCCGGGTCACTGCGATGGCCGTGATGTCATGCCAACCAACCCCGGCTGCACGCACGGTCTCTTCTACTAGGGAAGGCAGGGCCTGCACGTGTGCCCGCGAAGCAATTTCAGGAACGACCCCGCCATACACCCGGTGAAGATCAATCTGGCTGTTGATCAGCGACACGCGCACATGGCCGGATGGTTCCACCAACGCCACCGCCGTTTCATCGCACGAGGTCTCAATGCCGAGAATCATCGGCTGCCACGGGCCTGATAGATCAAGATGCCGCGCAGGACCGAGAGGGCACGCTCCAGCTGGACATCCACCGGGGCGGCCCCGTCCACGTCAAGGGCAACGGCCCGCCGCTCCATCAACGCGGACCAATCCTCAGGCGACATCGGCACGACAATATCCGGCTCGATGCCGAGTTCATGGATCATTCGATTGGACGGCGTATAGTACTTGGCGGTGGTCAAACGCAGCGCGGACCCCTCCTCCATCGGCAATACACTTTGCACCGACCCTTTTCCGAAGGTTTTTTCACCGACCAGGATGGCACGGCGGTGATCCTGCAAGGCACCCGCCACAATTTCGGAAGCACTCGCGCTCCCGCCGTTCACCAGCACCACCATGGGAACATCCAGCAATCGTTCGCGTCCACCCGCCCGGAAGACCTGCTGGTCGCCGGCACGCCGTCCCTGTGTCGATACAATCACATCCCGGCTGCGCAAAAACTTCTGGCTGACATCAATGGCGGATCGCAGCAATCCGCCGGGATTGTTGCGCAGATCAAGTACCAACGCCCGCAGCCCGTTGGTGCGCAAGGCATCAAGCTCCGCCTGCAGGGCCATGGCCGTCGGTTCATTGAATTGCGTGACGCGAATGTACCCGATCCCATCGTCCAGCAGACGTGCGTCCTTGACGCTCGGGACTTTGATCTCGGCCCGCTCCAGATCGTAGACATTAACCTCTTGCGTCGCCGGACGAAGCACCTTCAACCGGACCCGCGTCCCCGGTTCGCCGCGCAGCCGTTTGACCGCCTCCGGAAGGGTGATGCCATCGGTCTTCGCGCCGTCAATCTCGAGGATCCGGTCATCCGACATCAATCCCGCACGGAATCCCGGCGTGTCCTCCATCGGCGAGACAATGGAAAGGGCATTGTCCTTGATGCTGATGACGATACCAAGGCCACCGAACTGGCCCTTGGTGTCATCCTGCATATCGTCGTACATGTCCTTGTCGAGAAACTGACTGTGGTCATCCAGCGAATCCATCATCCCGCGCATGGCACCGCGGATGAGTTGTTCGTAACTGACCTTGTCCTTGTCCACGTAGTTGCTGCGGATCTGTTCCAACGCGCGGGTGAACAAGGCGATGTTGCGGTACGCCTCGTCGCGGTCACCGGTGGGCTCAACCTCCTTGGAGTAAAGGCGCGAGACCATGACCGTGCCGGCGAAAACGATCAGCAGCACAACCCAGCGAAGCACAAACGCGGAATGACGACGGGGAACCATGGTGCACTAATCTAACACAAATCGATTCCGCCTCAATGGAGAAAACGAAACACGGGAAGCTACTCGAACACCACGCGG
>CALBHI010000049.1 GCA_937894535.1 uncultured Verrucomicrobiota bacterium | reverse complement strand
GTCGATGTTGAATTCGAGCACCGAAGCGAAACGGACGGCACGCAGGATGCGCAGGTGGTCCTCGGCGAACCGCTCCGCGGGGATGCCGATGGCGCGGATCAGGCGGCGTTCGAGGTCGGCGAGGCCGCCGACGTAATCGATCACCTCGCCGCGGGCCGGATCGTAGAACATGCCGTTGATGGTGAAGTCGCGGCGTTGGGCGTCCTCGTCGGCGGTGGTGAAGCGGACGGATTCCGGGCGGCGGCCGTCGCGGTAGGGGCCTTCGGTGCGGAAGGTGGCCACTTCGAACGGGTGTTCATCGATGATCACCTGCACGACACCGAACGATTTCCCGAAGCTGCGCGATTCGGGGAACAGGGATTCCACACGCTCGGGTGTGGCCTCGGTAGCGATATCAATGTCATGCACGGGGCGGCCGATCAGCAGGTCGCGGGGAAAACCACCGGCAAAGTAGGCCTGGTAGCCGGCAGCGCGAAGGGTCGTTACAAGGTGTGAGGCCGCTTCACGGAGACGGGCCGGGACGTGTGCGGTGTCCAGTGCGATCGCTTTGATCGTGGGCGATCCGGTCATGCGTCCTTAGCTTAGGTTCGAGTGCCGGACCGGGTGTGACCGGCCGAAGTGCCCCGAGCGGTGCCGCGGTTGGTGCCGGACTGGGTATCCGACGCGTGTTGGATGCCGTGGCGGGTCGGATTGGCGCGGTGGGATGGGGCGCGACGGGCGATGTGTTGCGCGCAGAAACGGACGAAATCATCCCGGTCGGTGGGTGAAATGTAGGTGGCACGGTTCGAGTCGTGCACTTCGATGCGGACCAAGTGGTGGGCTGAGGTGGCATAGTAATAGCCGCTATTCATCACCGTGGAGCCATTGATGCGGGAGAGGGAGTGAATCCGCGAAAAGGCGATGGGCTTTGCATAAAACCAGCCCTCGATCACGATCCCTTCGTTGCTGGCCAGGTAGCGGCGGGGAGGGTACACCAGCGGATAGAGTTGAAGGATCAGGCGGAAAAAAGAGGCATCAACCGCGGCCGGGGTATTGATTTCCCACGAGGTGGTATCGAAGTTCAGCATATAGCGGTACGTACGGAGCCTCGACAGCAACGCGACGAGCAAACCGACCACGAGAACAAGGAAGATGGCCTGCGTATTGCTCCCGTCGATGAAGCTTAACGCCGTTTTTTCGAGGTTGCCCACTTCCGCCGTGCGGATGTAGGCGATGTAGGCAAAGGCACAGGGAGACAGCAGGTGGAGCGGAGAGGCGGTGATCTTGCCCAGTTCCATGAACGCAAACGCGAAATGAAAGATGTAGAGGGCAACCAATCCCAGGGAAAGCAGGAAGCCGAATTGGGTGCTTAAATTCTGCCTGCCGACATCCATGGCGGTTCCCGCGGCCTGTGTCGTCACGGTGGCTTCGGCCGCGCCGTAATGGTGCAAATAATACGGCACGAACAAGGACATCAGAAAAAAACAGAGGGTGATTAATTCCAATTCCCACGGATAACCGGGGCGATTCCACTGACTGCGATCCTTGCTCATGGTATCCCTTTCCAGCGTTCGTTATCGGCTGCCGGATGTAATTGCCTGTACCATAGTAAGGATGTTGAAGCGGTACAAGGGGAATAGGTGATTCGCTGTACTTCCGGGATTGCCCCGGCAAGGCGGTTCGTGTACACCAACGGCATGAACCGAATTACATCCTGTCTTCTGGTCGGCCTTTTCGCGGTCATCTCGGCGTGCAAGCCTGCGGCCGAACGGCAAACCCCGGCACCGGCGGCCCGGTCAGTTTCTGCAGCAACCGGAACGGCGACCAAGGTATCGGGGTTGCTGACTCCGGTTTCCGGTGGTGCTCCGGTGACCCTCGATCAGCTGTCGAGCCAGCCGGTCCTGCTGGTTGTTTTCGCCCCGTGGTCGGACAGTGCTGCGGCGACCGTGGCATGGATGAACTCGGCGTCCGTTCCGGGCTTGGAACTTATTCCGGTGGTGCTGGATCGATCGGGATCCTCGCCGGTGCCCGACGTGCAAGGGCGCGTGGTGTACCGCGCCGATGAGGGATTGGCGGAAAGCTTGGGTGTCCGCGCCCTTCCCACGGCCGTGCGGGTTGAGGCGGGACGGGTGGCTGCGTTGTGGGCTGGGTTCCCGTCGTTCACCGGGATCACCGCGTCGGCGACCTCGTCGGCTCCCGGTGGTTGAACCGGTTGGCCGTTGGGTGGCAATCCTTTGTGATTTCTGCTGGCGAAAGCCATCCATTCCGTGTAACGTTTCGCCCTTCGTATTTACGTAACTGATTGGGAGATCGACCATGGCTCAGAAAAAAGCGACCACCTCGTCCGCCGCCGTTGCCGCCATCACTCCGGAACAGATCCGTGACCGCACGCTGTTCCATATCAAGTATACCCGGTGCAAGGACTGGCGCACGGCGACCCAATACGACAAGCTGATGAGCTTTTCCTATGCCATCCGCGAGCTCGCGATGGACCGGATGATCGATACCCAGCGCGCTTACGTCGACCAGGACGTGAAGCGGGTTTACTACATCTCCATGGAATTCCTGCTCGGCCGCCTGCTCGAGAACAACGTGGCGGCGTTGGGCGTTTACCAGGCGTCCCAGAAGGCGCTCAAGATGTTGGATATCGACCTCGACCAGTTGATGAGCCTCGAGCCGGACGCCGGTCTGGGCAATGGCGGTCTCGGCCGGTTGGCGGCCTGCTTCCTCGACTCGCTGGCTTCGCTGGAGTACCCGGCTTACGGCTATGGCATCCGCTACGAACACGGCATGTTCCGTCAGGACTTCGAGAACGGCTGGCAGAAGGAGCGCCCGGACGACTGGCTGAAGTTCGGGTATCCGTGGGAAATGGTCCGTCCCGAATACGCCGTGGCCGCGAAGGTCTACGGCCGCGTCGAGCAGGTGAATACCCCTTCCGGTCCGAAGACGGTCTGGAAGGACTGGCAGATGTTCGAAGGTGTCCCGTACGACATCCCGGTCATCGGGTTCGGGGTCAACACCGTTAATGTGTTGCGCTTGTGGAGTTCCCGCGCGAAGGAAAACTTCCGCCTCGATGTGTTCAACAACGGCGAGTACGTCAAGGCGGTCGAGGAGAAGAATTGGGCCGAGACGATTACCAAGGTCTTGTACCCGTCCGACTTCACCTATGCCGGCAAGGAACTGCGCCTGTTGCAGGAATACTTTATGGTGACCTGCACGATCCAGGACGTGATCCGCCGCTACCGCAAGAACCATTCGACCTGGAGCGCCTTCGCCGAGAAGAACGCGATCCAGTTGAACGACACGCATCCGGCGCTGGGCGTGGCCGAGTTGATGCGGTACTTCATGGACGAGACCGACCTGACCTGGGACAATGCCTGGGAGATCACCACCCGCACCTTCGGCTACACGAACCATACGCTGCTGCCCGAGGCGCTCGAGCGCTGGCCGGTGCCGCTGATGGAGAAGGTCCTGCCGCGCCACCTGAGCATCATCTACGAAATCAACCACCGTTTCCTGAACCAGGTCCGCGTGGCCTATCCCGGCAACGAGGAGCGCATCGCCGCGATGTCGCTGATCCAGGAAGGCGAGGACCGCCAGGTCCGCATGGCCAACCTGGCCATGGTGGGAAGCCATTCGATCAACGGCGTGTCGGCCCTGCACACCGACCTGCTCAAAGAGCTGGTCGTGCCGGACTTCGCCGACATGATGCCGCAGAAGTTCAACAACAAGACCAATGGCGTCACGCACCGCCGCTGGCTGTTGATCTGCAACCCCGGTTTGTCCAACCTGATCACCAGCCGTATCGGCGATGGCTGGATCAACGACGCCGAGCAATTGAAGAAGCTGGAACCGCTGGCCGAGGACAAGGCCTTCCGCGACGAGTTCATGAAGATCAAGCACCAGAACAAGGTGCGCTTGGCCAAGTTGATCGAGGACCTGACCGGTCAGTGGGTCGATCCGAAATCGCTCTTCGACGTCCAGATCAAGCGCCTGCACGAGTACAAGCGCCAGCTCCTGAACGCGATGCACATCATCACGCTGTACCACCGCCTGAAGGACAATCCGAAGCTCGACATCACGCCGCGGACCTTCATCTTTGGTGCGAAGGCCGCCCCGAGCTACTACATGGCCAAGCTGATCATCAAGCTGATCAACTCGCTCGGCCGCAAGATCAACACCGATCCCGATGTGCGCGACCGCCTGAAAGTGGTGTTCCTGCCCGACTACTGCGTTTCGCTGGCCGAGATCATCATCCCGGCGGCCGACCTGTCCGAGCAGATTTCCACCGCGGGCAAGGAAGCCTCCGGCACCGGCAACATGAAGTTGTCGCTGAACGGGGCGCTGACCATCGGCACCTGGGACGGTGCGAACATCGAGATTGCCGAGGAAGTGAAGGACGAGAACATCTTCATCTTCGGCCACCGCGCCCACGAGCTGGTGAAGATGCAGAACGAGAACAGCTACGATCCGTGGACCTATTACCACGCCGACCAGGAGCTGCGCCGCGTGATCGATGCGATCCGCGACAACCACTTCGCGCCGGAGGAGGCCGACTGCTTCCGCAACATCTACAAGCACCTGATGGAGCAGGGGGACGTGTTCTTCCACCTCGCCGACTACCGGATGTACATCGAGTGCCAGGACAAGGTTGCGGCGACTTTCCGCAAGCCGGATACCTGGTCGCGCATGGCGGTGTTGAATGTGGCCCGCATGAGCAAGTTCTCGAGCGATCGCACCATCCACGAATACGCGAAACAGATCTGGGGTTTGAAACCGGTCTCGATCGCCGACCCGAACCCCGAGCCGGAAGCCATCCTGCTGGCTTGAGGCCAACCCGATGATCGAGTTGCCCACGGTTTCCACCGCGTATCTGTGGTTTGATACCGAGTATTCATCGCTCGATCTCGGCCGGGCGCGTTTGCTTCAGGTCGCGATGGTCATGACCGACGTGCACCTGCGGCGGATCGCCCCGGTCTCCGAGGACGTCAACCTGTTCATCCGCCTCCCTGAAGGCGAGCCGGTCAGTCCGTGGATCACCGAAAACATGCCCGGCCTGGTGGCCCGCTGCCGCTCGGACGAGGCCGTGCCGGTGGAGGAGGCGGACCGCATCCTCGCCGCGACGATCGACCGCCATGTGGTGGTGCCGCTGGGCGATGACAAGAAGAAGCCGATCCTCGCCGGCAATAGCATTCACGCCGACTGGTTCCTGCTGATGAAGTACCTGCCGCAGGTACGCCAGCGCATCCATTACCGCCACCTCGATGTGACCACCTTGAAGCTCCAGTGGCAGGATCATGCGCAGGGCGAGAAGTTCGAGAAGGACGATGTCGCCCTGGTGCGCAAGCAGTTTCCCGGCCTCGTGGTCAATGAGGATAGCCGGCTGCACGATGCGTATTACGATTGCCAGGCTTCGGCAGCCGAACTGGCCTATTACCGTAAAAAGCTGTTCAAACGTCCGCCCTCCACGACCACGCCATGAGCAGCAATCAACCGCTTCCACTGGCCCGTCCGCTGGCCTGGGGCAGCCTGCACTTGCCCAACCGCACCGTGCTCGCTCCGCTGGCCGGCGTGACCGATACGCCGTTCCGCCGCATCTGCGCCGACTACGGTGCGGCCCTGACCTATGTGGAAATGCTGGTGTCGGTCGCGGTCATCTACAAGAGCAAACGCACGTGGGAGATGTTGAACCGGCATCCGAGCGAGCAGCGTGTCGGGGTGCAGCTTACCGGCCGCAATGTCGAGGAAGTGGCCAAGGCCGCCGCCATCCTCGACCGCGAAGGGTTCGATACAATTGATATCAACATGGGCTGTCCGGTCCGCAAGGTGGTGCACTCGGGTTCGGGCAGCGCGTTCCTCAAGGATCCGGAGCGCATCTCCGAAACGTTGAGGCAAGTCAAAGCGTTGGTGACCCGTCCGCTCAGCGCCAAGTGCCGCATCGGCTTCACCAAGGAGGCGCTCAACATCACCGACGTCGCGCCGCGTATGGCAGCCGCCGGGTGCGATGGCATAACGATCCACGGCCGCACCCGCGATTGCACCTATGCCGCACCGGTGCAGTACGAGTACATCCGGGCCGGCGCGGATGCCGCGCGCGCGGTGAATCCCGCGATGCCGGTACTCGGGAACGGCAATGTCTTTGACCTCCAGACCGCGCAGCTGATGCTCGACCGCACCGGGGTCGACGGGGTCATGGTCAGTCGCGGTTCGCTCGGCAATCCGTGGTTGTTCGCCGAACTGATCGATCCCTCGTTCAAGCAGCCCACCATCGGGGAGTGGCTCGATGGGGTGTTGCGGCATTTCGACTACCACAAGGAATTCTATGGCGATACCGAATACTCGGCCCGGCTGATGCGGAAGCACCTGATCTGGTACGCCAACGGCTTCCCGTATTGCGCCCAGTTGCGCGGCTTCTTCAACGGGGTGACCTCGCTGGCCGATGCCAAGGCCGAGTTGACCCGGTACGCTGCGCAGTATCCCGCTGACCTGCGGCGCTACGACGACGGCGCCATGTCGCGCATGTTCAAGGAAGATCCCAAGTACCAGATGGACCGCGAGATCGACCGCGGCGTCGGTACCGACGGACTCGAGGGCTCGACGAGCGAGCCGACGCCTTGTTATTAGTTCACGTAAGGAGAACCCATGAAGAAGCTGCTGAAAATAGTCCTCGTCCTTGTCCTGTTGCTGGTCATCGCCTTCGTGTTCTTTGCCGGTCCGGTGGTCAGGAATACCGTCAACAAGGTCGGGCCCGGCATCATGGGCGTGCCCGTTACCCTCGGCGATGCCCACGTGTCGCTGCTGCAAGGCCGTATTCACCTGAAGGATCTCGTCATTGGAAATCCGGAGGGCTTTAAGACCGACAGCCTTTTTGCGATGGGGGCGCTCAATGTCGAGATCGACATGGCCAGCCTGTTTACCGACACGATCGTCGTCCGCGAGATCGCCGTGATCGGTCCGAAAGTGACCTACGAGATGACCCTGTCGGGCAGCAATGTCGGCGCGCTGCAGGAAAAGATGGCGGGCGATCCGGCGGAAGCAACCGAGGTCCCGGCCGAGGCGGAAGCGCCGGCTCCGGCGGATGAAGCCGCTCCGGGCAAGAAGGTCGTGATCGAGAAGTTCCTGCTGAATGAAGGGCAGATCAACCTCAGTCTGCCGGCGATGATGGGCACGGCAGTTCCGCTGCCGTTGCCGCCGGTTGAACTGACCGATATCGGCAAGGAGAAGCCGGCGGGATTGACCGATGTGGTCGGCAGGATTTTCCGTGCGATCTTCGGTGCAGTGACCCAGGTGGTCACCTCGTCGGGCAAATTGCTGGGTGACGGCGTCAAGGCCGTCGGCCAGGGCGCTGCGGCGGTCGGCGGGGTCGCGGTGGATGGCGTCACCGCGGTCGGCGGCGCAGCTGTGGACGGCGTGACGGCGGTGGGCGGTGCTGCAGTCGATGGCGCAGCTGCGGTGGGCGGTGCGGCGGTCGGCGCTGGCAAAGCGGTCGGCCAGGGCGTGGCCAATGCCGTGGGCGGTGTCTTGAATGTATTGGGCGGTTCGGATAACGAAGGCGATAAGAAGGAATAATCCGCTTTATGCGGGGGAGCATCGTGATGAAAAAATGGTTGGCAGTGTTGGCGCTGGTCCTGTCGGCCGGCGTGGCATCGGCGGACAAGGCCGGGGTGAAGGTGGCGGAATTGACGGCGGGCGGCGACGCCAAGGAAGTCAAGTTTGAGCAGCAGGTCTCGAAGGTCGTCATCGCCTGTACCGAGGGCAGTGTGATCATCAACACGGTGGTTGTGCGCAACGGCAGCCAGACGACACCCCACAAGGTCGGCGCGCGCATCAACAAGGGCGAGACCCAGCAGATCACCGTGGGTGACAAGGTGGATTGCACCGGCTTGCGGATCAGCGACGACGGGCGCGGCACCTACGTCGTGCGCGTCAAGAAATAGGCGACGCCGCACGCGTTGCCATCGCGAGCGCCGCCGCCTCAACGGCAGACCGCTCGGTCAACGGCCCGGGGAACGGCAGGAATGCCCATCCCGGGCCTTTTTTCTGGTCCACGCCGTAGGCGTCCACTCCGGCGATCCGTTGTTCCGGGTGGATATTCCGGTTGATCCGTTCCAGCAGGAGTTCCTCCTCGCGGGCGGCGAGCGGATTGCGCCGGGCCAAGGCCGGGGCGTCAAGGTTGAGCCGCTGACCGGAGAACAATTCGAAGCAGGCCTGATCGGGAACCAACCGGTAGAGCCGGTTCGCGCCGCGCGGGTAGTGTTCCATCAACACCTCGAAGAACCGGTGGTGGCGGTCGAGGCTGTCGTGGTCGCCGGGATCGACCAGGGTCAGCAACCCGGTCAGGATCAGGATGCTGTGTTCGTTGCCTTCGGCGTCCACCCGGTGCGGCAGGCGCAAGGTCATCGTGGTGTTGGTCAGGATCAGGTGGTGGTGCGGGTTCGGGCTGCTGTAGTGCAGCAGGGGATAACCGCGCCGGTCGAGGCAATAAGGGACATCCACACAAAACGCATAGCGGGCGCAGCCGCCGGTGGCCATCGCGAGGGTTCCCTCGTGGCGGTCGCGCAGCAACGCATGGGCCTGGCGCATCTGCTCCTCGGGGGCGAGGTCAAGGTATTGCTCTGGTGAAAAGGGTTCCACATCGTTACGATAAAACCGAAACCTACGGAACACAACCCATGAAGCTTGTTTTACACCCTGACGTTGATCGTGCGCTGAAGGCGGGTCAACCGGTTGTCGCGCTGGAAAGCACCCTGATCACCCACGGCCTGCCGCGGCCCGACAATGCGCGGGTCGGGCGGTTGCTGGAGCAAACCGTGCGCGAGGCCGGGGCCGTGCCGGCGACGATTGCCATCCTCGACGGGATTCCGCACATCGGATTGGACGGGGAGCAGCTCGACCGGTTGGCCGGCACCGACGGCGTGCGCAAATGCAGCCTGCGTGACCTGCCCATCGCGCTCGCGCGGGGGGAACACGGCGGCACCACCGTGGCGACCACGATGTTTTTCGCCAAGGCGGCCGGTATCGCGGTCTTCGCCACCGGCGGGATTGGTGGGGTGCACCGCGGACATCCGTTCGACGTCAGCAACGATTTGCACGCGTTGGGATCCATTCCCGTCGCGGTGGTGTGCGCCGGGGCGAAATCCATCCTCGACCTGCCGCTCACCCTCGAAGTGCTCGAAACGCAGGGCGTGCCGGTGGTTGGGTACCGGACGGACACCTTTCCGGCCTTCTACACCCGCAGTAGCGGATTGCCCATCGATGTCCGGTGCGAGACCCCGGACGACATTGCCGCGATCATCCGGCAACGGAATGCCTTGGAGCAAAGCCAGGCGGTTCTCGTGGCCAATCCGGTGCCGGAGTCCGAGGCGCTGCCGCAGGCCCTTGCCGACGCGGCGATCGAACAGGCCCTTGCCGACGCCGACGCGCAGGGCATCAAAGGGAAGGCGGTAACGCCGTTCCTGCTCGCGCGGGTCAGTGCCCTGACCGAGGCGAAGAGCAAACGCGCCAACCTCGCCTTGTTGGTCAACAATGCTCGGTTGGGTGCGGAGATCGCGAAGGCACTGGCGATGTGACGGGGTTGCGCCGGGGAGGCCAATCTACCGCGTGATGCCGGCCAACTGCCCGCAGGCCGCGGCGATGTCGTCGCCGAGGGAGCGACGCAGGGTGACCTTAAAGCCTTCCTTGCGCAACGCCTTGGCGAAGGCCTCGCGGGCGGTCGGGCTCACCGGATCAAAGCCCGACCCGGGGTGCGGATTGAACTGGATCAGGTTCAGGTGAACCTCCTTGCCGCGCAAGTAGTCGATCAGCGCGGCGAGGTCCTCGGGTCCGTCGTTCACGCCCTTCAGCAGCACATACTCGACCATCAGCGGATAGGGGTGTCCAGCGTCTGGAAATACTTCGCGCAAGCGTTCCAACGTCTGGGATTTTCCGGCCGGCATCAGGTGTTTCCGTACCTCCTGCCGGGCGCTGTGCAGGCTGAGCGCGAGGTTCACGGTCGGGTACCGTTCGCGGAAGCGGGCCATGGCGGCCACCATGCCGACGGTCGAAACCATCAGGTGGCGGTCCGCGACATAGAACGCCCGCGGATCGCGCAGGGTGTCGAGGGCGGCACACACATGTTTCTCGTTGTGCAGGGGTTCGCCCATGCCCATGAACACCACGTTGCGAATCGTACGGCCTTCGTCGCGCACCAAGCGTTGGGCGAGGGCGACCTGGTCGAGGATCTCGTCGCGGGTCAGGTTGCGGGCGAGGCCGAGTTTCGCGGTCGCGCAGAAGGCGCAGTTCGCGGCGCAGCCGACCTGCGACGAGATGCACAGGCTGGTGCGCCCGCTGGCCACGCGCAGGATCACCGTTTCGATCACGGCACCATCGGTGGTGCGCAGCGACAACTTGCTCGCTCCATCAAGGCCCGAGTCCTGCCGGGTCAACAAGGTCAGGCCGGGGAGCGATACCGCCGCGCGGAAGGCTTCGCGCCGCCCGGCGGGCAGGGTGGTGAGGCAATCCTCCACGGGAAGCGCTTTCTTGAAGAAGGCGATCCGGAACCGCTTCAGCGCCGTTTCGTCCAGCCCGTTCCGACTTGCCCACTGCGCCAAGCCGTCGATGTCGTACACGGAAATCATGCCGGGCAGGATAATCCGCCGCGGCATGGCTTGGAAAGGGCAGAAGCGCAGGCCGGGCCGGCCTTTCTAATCGCTTGATTTATCGGCCTCGGGGGGCCTATTTTAGGCGCTCATTCCGTAGCACGAAACGAGTACATCATGTTCAAGCCCGTATCCAACAAAGTGAGTTTCCCGGCGATGGAGGAAGAGATCCTCCGGTTCTGGGAGGCCGAGAATATTTTCGAGCGGTCATTGTCGGAACGCGCCGAAGCAAAACCGTTTGTCTTCTACGATGGCCCGCCCTTCGCCACCGGGTTGCCGCACTACGGGCATTTGCTGGCCGGTACGATCAAGGACATCATTCCTCGCTACATGACCATGCGCGGGCATTACGTGCAGCGGCGGTTCGGGTGGGATTGCCACGGGTTGCCGATCGAGGCGCTCGCCCAGGAGGCGCTCGGGCTCGCCGGGGCCGGGGCGATTAAGCAGGCCGGAGTCGATGTCTTCAACGAGCAGTGCCGCTCGATGGTGCAGACCTATGTCGGCGAATGGCGCAAAACGGTCACGCGCATGGGCCGGTGGGTGGATTTCGACAACGATTACAAGACGATGGATCTCTCCTTCATGGAGACGATCTGGTGGGTGTTCAAGCAGTTGTGGGAACAGAAGCGCATCTACCGCGCCTACCGGATCATGCCGTACAGCTGGAAACTGACCACGCCGCTGTCGAACTTCGAGGCGAACAGCAACTACAAGCAGGTGCAGGACCCGGACATCACCGTGCGGGTGCGCATCCGCACCGGACACGCCCTCGCGGCGGGCGACGTGCCGCTCTACGCGCTGATTTTCACCACAACCCCGTGGACGCTGCCGGAGAACCTCGCCTTGTGCGTCGGGCCGGAGATCGACTACGTCATCGTCAAGGACCATGCCGGCGGCGAACACTACCTGCTGGCCGAAGCCCGGTTGTCCGCCTACTACAAAAAGGCCGAGGACTATACGGTGGTCGCGACACTCAAGGGCGACGCGATCGCCAGTTGGACCTACGAGCCGATGTTCGACTACTACCGCGACCATGCGGCGTCGTTCCGCTTCCTCGCCGATGCCTTTGTCAGCACCGGTGACGGCACCGGCATCGTGCATCTTGCCCCGGCCTACGGCGAAGACGACTACCGGGTTTGCCGCGCGGCGGGCATCGACCTCGTGGACCCGCTCGACGACGAGTGCAAATTCACCAAGGCGATCCCGGAATACGAGGGCCTGTTCTGCAAAGATGCCGACAAGCTGATCATCAAGCGGCTCAAGGACAACGGCCAACTGGTGCGCCATAGCACCCTGGTCCACAGCTACCCGTTCTGCGAGCGCACCGACACGCCGCTCATCTACCGCGCCATCGATGCGTGGTACGTCAAGGTCGAAGACCTGCGCGACGAGCTGGTCGCGCAGAACGACCTTATCTACTGGATGCCGGGCTATGTCGGCGAAAAGCGTTTCGGAAACTGGCTCAAGGATGCCAAGGACTGGAACATCAGCCGCAACCGGTTCTGGGGTTCGTGCATTCCGGTATGGGTGTCCGAGGACGGCGAGGACATGATCTGCGTCGGCTCGATTGCCGAACTCGAACAGCTCTCCGGCCAGAAGGTCACCGACCTCCACAAGCACGTGGTCGACAAGGTCACCTTCGTCAAGGACGGCAAGACCTACAAGCGCACGCCGGAGGTGCTGGACTGCTGGTTCGAGAGCGGGTCGATGCCCTACGCCCAGCATCACTATCCGTTCGAGAACAAGGAGCGGTTCGACCATTGCTTCCCGGCCGACTTCATCGCCGAAGGACTCGACCAGACCCGCGGCTGGTTCTACACGCTGCTGATCATCTCCACTGCGCTGTTTGGCAAATCCGCCTTCCGCAACGTCGTGGTCAACGGGCTCGTGCTCGCCGAGGACGGCCGCAAGATGAGCAAGCGGCTCAAGAACTATCCCGACCCGATGCACATCCTCACCACCTACGGTGCGGATTCGCTGCGGTTGTACCTGATCCACTCGCCGGTGGTGCGCGCCGAGGACCTCTGCTTCTCCGAACAGGGCGTGGTGCACGCGTTGCGTCACCTGCTGATCCCGTTGTGGAATGCCTACAGCTTCCTGGTCACCTATGCGCGCATCGACGGGTGGACGCCCGAGAAGTCGACCGGGCTTGCGCCGTCGGACAACCTGCTCGACCAGTGGATCGAAAGCGCGATGGAGCGCCTCAACGAACAGGTCGTGTCGGCGCTCGACGGCTACGATCTGCAGTCATCGGTGAAGCCGTTCGTCCAGTTCATCGATGACCTCACCAACTGGTACATTCGCCGCAGCCGCCGCCGGTTCTGGAAGAGTTCCAACGATAACGACAAGTTGCAGGCCTACCGCACCCTGTACCAGGTGCTGCTGCGCCTGTCCAAGATCGCCGCGCCGTTTGTCCCGTTCATCAGCGAGGAGATCTACCGCAACCTTCGCACGCCAGATCTGCCGGAGTCGGTGCACCTGTGTGATTTTCCGCTGGCCCGTCCGGAGGGGCGCAACCGTGAACTCGAAGCGCGCATGGAGGCGGTGCTCGAGGTGGTCAGCCTTGGCCGCCAGTTGCGCACCGAGCACAACCTCAAGGTCCGCCAGCCGTTGGCCGGGATCCATGTGGTCAGCCACAAACAGGACAACATCGAGCACGCCCGCGCACTCGAGGACTTGATCCTCGACGAGTTGAACGTCAAGGCGGCCTTCTTCAGCCGGCACGAGACGGCGCTCGCCGACATCACCGCCAAGGCCAACTTCAAGCGGCTCGGGGCGCGGTACGGGGCCAAGGTCCAGAAGATCAACAACGCGGTGCGCGGACTCGACGCGGCGTCGCTCGACCGGTTGCTCGGCGGAGAGAACCTCGACATGGCCATCGACGGCGAGACGGTCGTGCTCGAGCCGGACGATATCCTCGTTGACCGCAAACCCAAGCCGGGCCTCGCCGTCGCCGCCGGGTCGCATTTCGTCATCGCCCTCGACACCCAGCTCAACGATGCGCTCCGCCAGGAAGGGCTTGCCCGCGAGATGGTCAACAAGGTCCAGAACATGCGCAAGACGGCCGACCTCGACATTGCCGACCGGATCCATGTCGCCTACCAGGGCGCCCCGGAGGTCCATGCCGCGCTCGCCGCCCACCGCGACTATTTTACCAGCGAAGTGCTCGCCGTCGGCTGCACCGAAGGGGAGGGCGGGGAGGCCCTGTTGGCCGAGGACGTCGACCTCAACGGCTACTCCTGCCGGGTCGCGATCCGGCGTGCCGGTTGACCGTGCTGAACCGCTTGATTTCCAAGTGGATGGCCCGGCCATCCGCCGGGGGGTGCATTAGCATTGACAGGTCAGGGTGGTTGTAGTACACCCGCGCCCTCTTAAAGCACGGATCAGCTGCAGCAAACGCGAATACCAGGAACGTCATTATGGCCGCCAAAAAGTCCAAGCCCGCCAAGAAACCCGCCCCGAAGAAGCCCGTGCCGGCGAAACGCGTCGCCCCGGTGAAAAAGGGTGGCAAAGTCGTCAAGAAGCCGGTGAAGCCGGCGGCCAAACCCGCTGCGAAGCCCGTGGTCAAGAAGCAGGTCAAACCCCAGGTCAAGACGGCCAAGCCGCCGGTCAAGGCCGTGGCCGCCCCCAAGAAGCCGGTCGCCACGCCGGGCAAACCGATCATCCGTACCGGTCCCTCGATCCAGCCTCGCGCCTTCGGCCGTCCGCCGATTTCGGCCATGGGCCGCAATCCTGCCGCCCTGGGCAAGGCT